>NZ_WMLF01000176.1 GCF_014156695.1 Streptomyces durbertensis
ACCCCGCCCGGGTGGTCGCCTCCGCCGACCTCGTCAGCAAGGAACTGGGCTGGCAGGCCCGCCACGACGTGCGCGCGATGATCACCTCCGCCTGGGCCGGCTGGTGCCGGCGCCACCCCGAGGCGGCCGCCGGGCGGGGCTGAGCCGTATGGAGCCGCCCGCCCCGCCACACCTGCTGATCGTCGACGCCGCCAACGTCGTCGGGTCCGTACCCGACGGCTGGTGGCGGGACCGGCACGGCGCCACCGAGCGGCTGCGCGACCGGCTGGCGCCGCTGGCCGAGTCCGGCCTGCCGGAGCGGCCGGGGCCGCTTGAGGTCGTGCTGGTGGTCGAGGGCGCGGCCCGCCGGGTGGCCTCGGCGCCGCCGGTGCGCACCGAGGCGGCCGACGGCAGCGGCGACGACCTGATCGTGCGGCTGGTCGCCGAGGCGGCGCCGGACCGGCCGGTGCTGGTCGTCACCGCCGACCGGGAGCTGAGACGCCGGGTCACCGAGCTGGGCGCGGACGTCACCGGCCCCCGCGCCGTACGGTGACGGCCGGCCCCCGCGCCGTACGGTGACAGCCGGCCCCCGCGCCACGGCCACGGCAGCCGCGCCACGGCCACGGCAGGCGCCCGGGGGGGCTCAGCGCCCGCCCTTGTGGACCCACACGACGGCGCCGTCGACCACCGCCGCCCGCTCGTACTCGGCCGTCAGCAGGCGCTTCAGCCGCGGCATCCGACCGGGCCGGTACGGCTTGCCCCGCGAGTCGTCCACGATGACCCGGGGCCGCTCGGCCAGTTCCTCCAGCAGCGTCGGCCAGGACCCCGGCATGCCGTACCGCTCCCCCACCATGGGGCCGTCCCGGCCGCCGCTGTAGTTGGTGAGCAGCCCGGCCGTCAGATAGCGGGAGGCCGGCATGCGGTCGGCGAGCCAGTACTGCTCGGGGTTCATGCCCCACAGCAGCACCTTCTCGTCCGGGGCGGTCCGCTCCCGCACGGCCTGGGCGACCCGCAGCGAGTGGTCGAGGTCGGGTCGCGCGGTGTGCGCGGCCCAGGCGGTGAAGCCGGTGCAGACCACCACGGAGCACACGACGGCGACCCGCAGCCACTCGGTGCTCAGGAGTTGCAGCGCGCCGGCCGCGAGCAGCGCCAGCGGCGGCAGCAGTTGCAGGTAGTAGTGGCCGAAGAAGTGGAAGCCGGTCACCACGCCGAGGGCGGAGGCGGTCAGCCAGACCCACAGGTCGGGGGTGAGGACGCCACGGCGGTCGACCCTGCGGCGCAGCACCACGGCGATCGGCAGCAGCAGCCCGGCGCAGCCGGCGGCGAAGAGCGCGGTGTTGGCCAACGCCCTGCCGAGTATGTGCAGTTCGGAGCCGGCGAAGGCCGCGTAGGAGGAGGAGCCGGTGACCATCCAGAACAGGCAGCGGCCGACCCCGAAGAGCAGCCCGACGGCGACCAGCGGTGCGGCGAACCCGGCCAGGGTGCGGCCCAGCGCGCCCAGTCGCCGTCCGCCGCCGCCCGGGACGTTCCGCCACAGCAGGAACAGCACCGGGAGCAGTACCGCTCCCCCGGTCTGCTTGGTCAGGAACGCGGCGGCGACCATCACCCCCGCCGCGGCCCAACGCCGCCGGTCGGCGCACCACATGGCGGCGGCGGTGAACGGCAGCATGAAGACCTCGAAGTTCGCCGCCTGGGCGTCCTCGGGGTTCAGCCCGACGGACGCCAGGACGCAGAGCACGGCGGCCGTCGCCCCGGCCCGGTCCCCCCAGCGGCGGCGGGCGATCGATGCCAGCAGCAGGGCCGTGGCGGCGACCGAGACCAGCGCGAGCAGCCGCAGCGGCCACAGCGAGTCGTCCCCGAAGACCGCGAACGCGCCCTGGTACAGCAGCGGTACAAGCGGCGGCTTGCGGTCGACGACCGTGTCGTACATCACGCCGCCGGCGGCCAGCATCCTGGCCTGCGTGGCGAGGAAGCCCTCGTCCGGGTTCCACACCGGCTGGGCGAAGGACGGCAGCCGGGTCAGCGTGGTCAGCGCGACGACAAGCGGCGTCAGCCAGAGCCAGTAGCGGCCCGGCCCGCGCCGGGTCAGGAGGCGGGCTGACCACGCCACGCGGGTGCGGGGGGTGGCACCGAACCGCCCCGACGCCGGCGGCGTCGGGGCGGTGGGCGCGGTGACCCCGCTGGGGGGCTCTGCGGTCGGCATGGTCCCAACCTATACGCGACGGGTCCGGCGCTCTTCTCCGCGGAGGGAGGCGGGCGCCGGTGCGCGGATCAGCGGCCGAGTTCGGCCTCCTCGTAGCGGCCGTCGAGGCGGGCCACCAGGCCGGTGACCTGACGTGCGATGTCCGGCGCGGTGAGACCGATCTCCGCCAGCACCTCCTTGCGGGAGGCGTGGTCCAGGAAGCGCGGCGGGATGCCGAAGTCCCGCAGCGGCAGGTCCACGTCGTTGTCCCGCAGTGCCTGCGCGACGGCGCTGCCGACACCGCCGGCGCGGCTGTTGTCCTCGACGGTGACGACCACCCGGTGGCGGGCGGCCAGCCCGGGCAGCGCCGCGTCGACGGGCTTGACCCAGCGCGGGTCGACGACGGTGGCGGAGATGCCCTGCTTGGCCAGCAGGTCGGCGACCTCCAGGCACATCGGGGCGAGCGCGCCCACCGAGACGACCAGCACGTCCGGGTCGTCCGTGCCGGCCTCGCGCAGCACGTCCATGCCGCCGACCGTGCCCACGGCCGGCACCGCCGGCCCGACGGAGCCCTTGGAGAAGCGCACCACGGTCGGCGCGTCGTCGACGGTGACCGCCTCACGCAGCTGCAGGCGCAGCTGGTCGGCGTCGCGCGGCGCGGCGAGCCGCAGCTCGGGCACGACCTGGAGGATCGACATGTCCCACATGCCGTTGTGGGACGCGCCGTCGGTGCCGGTGACACCGGCCCGGTCCAGGACGAACGTCACACCGCAGCGGTGCAGGGCGCAGTCCATCAGCACCTGGTCGAAGGCGCGGTTGAGGAACGTGGCGTACACGGCGAAGACCGGGTGCAGTCCGCCGGTGGCCAGCCCGGCGGCGGAGACCGCGCCGTGCTGCTCGGCGATGCCCACGTCGTAGACCCGCTCGGGGAACTCCTCGGCGAAGCGGTGCAGGCCCACCGGGCGCATCATGGCGGCGGTGATCGCCACCACGTCGTCGCGCTCCCGGCCGAGCTGGAGCATCTCGTCGGCGAAGACCGACGTCCAGTCGGCGCCGGAGGAGGCGACCGGCAGCCCGGTGTCGGGGTGGATGACGCCGACGGCGTGGAACTGGTCGGCCTCGTCCTGGCGGGCCGGCTGGTAGCCGCGGCCCTTCTCGGTCAGGCAGTGCACGATCACCGGGCCGCCGAAGCGCTTGGCGCGCTGCAGCGCGGACTCCACGGCGGCGATGTCGTGCCCGTCGATCGGACCGACGTACTTCAGGCCCAGGTCCTCGAACAGGCCCTGCGGGGCGACGAGGTCCTTCAGGCCCTTCTTGGCGCCGTGCAGCGTCTCGTACAGCGGCTTGCCGACAACGGGGGTGCGGTTGAGCATCTCCTTGCCGCGGGCGAGGAAGCGCTCGTAGCCGTCGGTGGTGCGCAGGGTGGCCAGGTGGTTGGCGAGGCCGCCGATGGTGGGCGCGTAGGAGCGCTCGTTGTCGTTGACGACGATCACCAGCGGGCGGTCCTTGGCGGCGGCGATGTTGTTCAGCGCCTCCCAGGCCATGCCGCCGGTCAGCGCGCCGTCGCCGATGACGGCGACCACGTGGTCGTCACGGCCGCGCAGCTCGTTGGCCTTGGCGAGGCCGTCGGCCCAGCCCAGCACCGTGGAGGCGTGGCTGTTCTCGATGACGTCGTGCTCGGACTCGGCCCGGGAGGGGTAGCCGGAGAGGCCGCCCTTGGCGCGCAGATCGCTGAAGTCCTGCCGGCCGGTGAGCAGCTTGTGCACGTACGACTGGTGGCCGGTGTCGAAGAGGACCCTGTCCTTCGGCGAGTCGAACACCCGGTGGAGGGCGATGGTCAGCTCGACGACGCCCAGGTTGGGGCCGAGGTGGCCGCCCGTCCGGGACACGGCGTCGACGAGGAAGGCGCGGATCTCCTCGGCGAGCCGGTCGAGTTGTCCGGGTCCGAGCCGGTCCAGATCCCGTGGGCCCCTGATCTGGTCAAGCAGAGTCTCCCCCCCACCTGTGGCCGTGGTGTCGGGTCGACGCGCATCGCGCGGCACCTTTGGCACTGAGCCTCCTAGCTGATAACGCTGACAACAACGCCGACACGGAAACAACCGATCCGCCGAGTCTAATGTTCGCACCGGCCCGGCGTGGCCTCGCGGGCGGGATACCCCGTGCGCGCGGGGGCGCGCACGCCGGCGCGCGACAGCGCCGGACGGGCTGGGTGTGCCAGCCCGTCCGGCGCTGAGGACCGGGGGTCCGGGGGGCTACGTACGCCCCGCCGACTTCTGCGTACGCCGCGACACCGAGTCGATCACCACGGCCGCCAGCAGCACACCACCGGTGATCATGTACTGCAGGTGCGCCGGGCTGCCCAGCAGCGCGAGCCCGTTGGCGATCGAGCCGATGACCAGCATGCCCAGCAGCGCCGACCAGACGTTGCCGCGCCCGCCGAACAGGCTCGTGCCGCCGATGACGGCGGCCGCGATGGCCTCCATGAGCAGGTTGCCTGAGCCGGCGCCCTGGTTGGCGGCGCTGATCCGGGAGGCGATCATGAGACCGCCGAAGGCGGCCATCGTGCCGGCGAGGGTGAAGACGGATATCCGGATCGCGGCCACGTTGATGCCCGCGCGGCGGGCGGCCTCGGTGCTGCCGCCCAGCGCGAAGACCTTGCGCCCGTAGCCGGTACGCCGCAGCAGCAGGTCGAACAGGACCAGGACGGCGAGGAAGACCAGCAGCGCGAGCGGCAGTCCCCGGTACTGGTTGAGGGTGTACGCGGCCGCGAAGGCGAAGACCGCCAGCACGCCCGTGCGCAGCGCGATCTCGGCCAGCGGGCGGAACGGGACCCCGGCCGCCTGCCGGCGCCGGGCGTCGAGCAGCTGGGCGCCGCCGAAGACCAGCACCGCGACCGCGGCGAGCCCGTAGGCCGCCGCCACGTCGGAGAAGTAGTGGCTGGTCAGCGTGGCGACCAGGCCCTCGTCGTCGAGGTTGATGGTGCCGGTGCTGTCGAGGACCTGGAGCATCAGACCGTTCCACGCCAGCAGACCGGCCAGCGTCACCACAAACGCCGGCACGCCGATCCTGGCGAAGAAGAAGCCGTGCACCGCGCCGGCGGCCGCACCCGTCGCGAGTGCGAGCAGCAGGGCCAGCCACTCGGCCATTCCGTTGTTCACCGCGAGGACCGCGAACACGGCTCCGGCGAGTCCGCTGACCGAGCCGACCGACAGGTCGATCTCGCCGAGCAGCAGCACAAAGACGATGCCGACCGAGATCAGGCCGGTGCCGACGATGTAGACGGAGAGGTTGCTGAGGTTCTGGGCGGACAGGAAGGCGCTGTCGAGCGACTGGAAGATCGCCCAGATGACGATCAGGCCGACGACCACCGGCACCGAGCCCAGTTCGCCGCTGCGCATCCGGCGGACGAACTCGGTGAGGTATCCCTTGAAGCCCTGTTCGCGTACCAGCAGCCGGGGGTCGACGGCGGTGACCGCGCCGGCCGCCGGGGCCGCCGTGGCGGTTTCGGCCGCCGGGGTGGAGCCGCCGTCCTCGGGCGACCTGGAGAGTTCGGTGCTCACTGCTTGCCCTCCGCCTTGCGTGCCGTGCGGCGGGTCACGGCGTTGTCCGTGGCGCCGGTGATGGCCGAGATGATCTCTTCCTGGGAGGTGCCGGCGACGTCGAAGACGCCGTTGTTGCGTCCCAGCCGCAGCACGGCCACCCGGTCGGCGACGGCCTTGACGTCGGCCATGTTGTGGCTGATGAGGATGACCGCGAGACCGCGTTCCCGCAGGCGCTCGACGAGGTCGAGCACCTGGGCGGTCTGCTCGACGCCGAGCGCGGCGGTGGGCTCGTCGAGGATGACCAGCTTGGGGTCGCCCAGCATCGAGCGGGCGATGGCGACGGTCTGCCGCTGGCCGCCGGAGAGCGAGGCGACGGGGATGCGGACGCTCGGGATGCGGATGGAGAGCGTCTGCAGCAGCTCCCGGCTGCGGCGCTCCATCTCGACCTCGTCCAGGACGCCGACGCGGTTGATCTCCCGGCCGAGGAAGAGGTTGCCGACGACGTCCAGGTTGTCGCAGAGCGCGAGGTCCTGGTAGACGGTGGCGACACCCAACTCCTGGGCGTCATGGGGGCGTTCGACCTTGGCGGGCTTGCCCTCCCAGAGGAACTCGCCCTCGTCGGCCGGGCCGACTCCGGCGATCGCCTTCACCAGGGTGGACTTGCCGGCGCCGTTGTCGCCGACCAGCGCGACGACCTCGCCGGGCCGGACCTCGAGATCGACGTCCGTGAGCGCCTGCACGGCGCCGAACCGCTTGGAGATTCCGCGCAACGCCAGCACGGGCGTAGCGGACATGGAGACCAACTCCTCGGAGATGTACGGGTTTCCGGCCGGCCGGCCCCGTGGGCGGGGTGAACCGGGGCCGGCCGGACGGAGATCGGGGAAAGAACCCGCGGGTTACTTCAGTCCGGCCTTCTCACACGCCGCGCGGTACTTGGGCGTGCAGATCTGGTTCAGCTTGTAGAGGCCGTCCTTGAGCACGGTCTCCTCGAGGTTCTCCACGGTCAGCGACACCGGCGGGATGAGGATCGCCGGAACGCCCTTGGTGGTGGCGCTGTCGATGGTGTCGTCCGCGTTCACCTTCTCGCCGCGGCCCAGCGCGATGGCCATCTCGGCGGCCGCGTCGGCCTCCGGCTTGTACGGCTTGTAGACGCTCATGAACTGCTCACCGGCGATGATGCGCTGCACACCGGCGAGTTCGGCGTCCTGCCCGGTGACCGGCGGCAGCTCCTTGAAGCCGGCGCCCTTGAGCGCGGTGATGATGCCGCCCGCCATGCCGTCGTTGGCGGAGTAGACGCCGACGACGTTGTCCTTGCCCAGCGCCGCGAGGGCGCCGTTCATGTTCTTGTTGGCCTCGCTGGGCTTCCACTCGGTCGTGTCGTACGACTTGCCGATCTTGACCTTGCCTTCGAGGACCGACAGCGCGCCCTTCTTGAACATGGCCGCGTTGGGGTCGGTCGGCGACCCGTTCATCATGACGATCTGGCCCTTGCCGGCCTTGTCGCCCAGCGCCTCCAGCAGCGCCCGGCCCTGGACGCGGCCGACCTCCTCGTTGTCGAAGGAGGTGTAGGCGGAGATCGGGCCCTCGGCGAGGCGGTCGTAGGCGACGACCGGGATGCCGGCGGCGTCGGCCTTCTTGACCGATCCGGCGATGGACTTGGAGTCCACCGCGTCGAGGATGATCACATCCACCTTCTTGGTGATCATCGAGTCCATCTGCTGCTGCTGTACCGACGCGTCCTGCTTGGCGTTCACGTAGGTCACCGTGCAGTCGGAGCACAGTTCCTTGATCTTGGCCTCGATGAGCGGCCGGTCGAAGTTCTCGTAGCGGGCGGTCTGGTCCTCCGGCAGCAGCAGGCCTATGGAGAGCGGACCGTCCTTCTTCTTCTCACCCGGACCGCTGTTCCCGCCGGCTTCCTTGGCGGTGCCGCAGGCGGCCAGCGAGACGGCCATCGCACTGGCGGCGACGACAACGGCGGTACGACGCACAGTCGCGTTCATGTCTGTTACCTCCCTGACAAGGCCGCGTCTCTGCGACCGAGGTGGCGTGAAGTCAACTCCGGCCGCTGGTTGCCGTCAAGAAGTGAATTCTTAACGAGAAGGCAACGATGCTATGCGTAAGCAACATGAACGCAGCGTGGCGGCCTTGAGAGCGTGCTCGGGAACGCCGGACAGAGCCCCGGCACCACCGGGGCCCTGGAGTTTCCCGGGCACGCGTGACCGGGCGATAGGGGGCGCGGCAAGGCGGCTCCGCCGCCCTCCGGGCAGGCCTGGCGGACACGCGGGCCGCGCCGGAGACGGCGGCTTCAGGTCTTCAAGACTGCGAACCGGTCTCGCGGGAGAACGGCGGCAGGGCAAGGGCATCTCGCGGGTTCACATGCTGAACCCGCGGCGGCACCGGGCACCCGACCGACCGTCAGAGCACCGTCAGAGCGAGGCGGGCACCGCCTCGGGCAGCGGCGACAGCAGCGGCGCGTCGCCCATCTCGTTGAGCACCAGCGCCAGCGCCCCCAGCACCTCGGCACGGCTGCCCAACGCGCCCGGCACCACCGACAGCTGCCGGGCGGCGCTGGGGATGGCGTACCGGGACACCGAGTCGCGGATCGGGTCGAGCACCAGGTCACCGGCGTCCGCGAGGTCGCCGCCCAGCACCACCCGGCTCGGGTTCAGAAGATTGCAGAGGTTGGCGACACCGCTGCCGATGTGCCGCCCGATGTCCGCCACCACCCGGCGGCAGCCCGGATCACCCTCCCGGGCGAGCGAGACGACCTGCGGCATCGTCAGGTCAGGACCGTACCCGGGGGTCAGCAGCGGCAGCACGTAGCGCGCCGCGGTGAACGTCTCCAGGCAGCCGCGGTTGCCGCAGCGGCAGACCGGGCCCGACTCGTCCAGGGTGATGTGGCCGATCTCCCCGGCCGTGCCGCCCGGCCCCCGGTACACCTGGCCGCGCATCACCAGTCCGGCGCCCACACCGCTGGCGACCTTGATGTACGCGAGGTCGGTGACGCCGCGACCGGCGCCCCACACCAGTTCGCCGAGCGCGCCGAGGTTGGCGTCGTTGTCGACATGCACCGGTGTGCCCAGCCGGGCCTGCAGCTCGTCCCGCGGGTTGGTACCCGTCCAGCCGGGAAGGATGGCCGTCGACCCGAGCACCCCGGTCTCCACGTCGATCGGCCCGGGCACGCCGAGCCCCACTCCGATGATCTTGCTGCGGCTGATCCCGGCCGACTCCAGCAGCCTCCCCACCAGCCGCTCCGCGCGGTCCAGTCCCTGCGCGGCGGACGCGTCCACGTCGATCGGCTCGGCCTGCTCGGCGAGCACCTTGTGGGCGAGGTTGCCGATCGCCACCCGCAGATGCGAGTGGCCGAAGTCGACGCCGACGACGATCCCCGCGTCCCCGGACAGCGAAACGCTCCGGGCCCGGCGCCCGCCGGCCGACGTCGGGGTGACGTCGACGGTGCCGCTCTCCTTCAGCTCGCGAACGATGTTCGACACCGTCGCCGCCGACAGGCCGGTAGTCCTCGCGATCTCCGCCTGGGTGAGCGAGCCGGCCATACGCACCGCCCTGACCACCCGTTCCAGGTTGGCCCTGTGCAGCGACGACTGCGATCCCGGTGTCTCCACCACTGGTCCACTCCCACCTAGACGTGCGGCCCGCCGTCCGCCCGTCGGCCGCGACACAACGCTGGGTGCACGGCATGCGTCCAACATATGAACCCCAAGGGGACCGTGCCGGGCTCCGTCCCGTCAACCCCTTGAGCGATTCGATGCTCAGATGCGCCCATCCTACGGATCACGAGCCCCCGCGAGATCCCCGCGACCGCTCGGGCGCCTCCCGGCGTCCACTCAGCCGGCGACAGCCCACGGCAACGGGGGAAGCAGACGAGCGGTGTGGTCAGACGTAAGGGTGTGGCGGGGATCGTCGCCGCAGCGGCGGGGCCACGGCGGGCTACGAAGTCGGCCGGCCACACGGTTTCCCGTGCAGCCGGCCGCTGGCGCCTCGTCCCCCGGGAGCGCTACTTCACCGCCCCGGCCGTCAGACCCTCCTGCACCTGGCGTTGGAAGATCACGTACACGACCAGGATCGGCACCATCGCGATGGACAGTCCCGCGAACAGCGCTCCCCAGTCGCCCTCGTAGCCCTGCGCGACGGAGAGCTCCGCGAGGCCCTGGGTCAGCAGCGCGCGGTCGGGTTGCTCGGCGTTGAGCGCCAGCGGCAGGAAGTACTGGTTCCACTGGCCGAGGAAGTTGAAGATGCCGATGCTGATCAGGCCGGGCTTGGCCATCGGCAGCATCACCTGGAAGAAGGTCCGGGTGTGGGAGGCCCCGTCGATGGTCGCGGCCTCCGCCACGCTGCCCGGCAGGGTGCGGAAGAACGCCGTCATGAAGAACGTCGTGAACGGCAGCGAGTAGGCGATGTAGACGAGGATCAGCCCGGGCCTGGTGTCCAGCAGCGACAGGTTGTCCATCACGAAGAACAGCGGGACGACGGCCAGGATGATCGGGAACATCATGCCGCCGGCGAACAGCAGGTAGACAAAGCGGTTGCCGGGGAAGGTGAACCGGGCGATCACGTAGGCCGCCATCGAGCCGAGCAGCATGGTGCCGGGCAGTGAACCCGCGAGGATGATCACCGAGTTGAGGGTGTACTGGCCGATGTTCGCCTCGGACCAGGCGTTGGCGAAGTTCTCGAAGCTCAGGGAGGAGGGCAGCCCGAACGGCTTGCCCTCGATCTCCCCCGAGCTCCGCATCGAGTTGACGACGACCCACAGCAGCGGGCCGGCGGCCATCAG
>NZ_WMLF01000177.1 GCF_014156695.1 Streptomyces durbertensis
CCTCCCGACCTCCTCTCCCACCTCGTCCCGCGACCGCACCCCGCCGAGGCGGGCGCCGTTTGACGGGGACCGTCAATTGAGTGGCGGTCGCGCCCGAGCCGCCCGTAAGTTGCGTCGTACCAGGTCACCGCTTACACGCTCGGGGGAGTCGTCGTGCCCGCACCACCGCCGCTCCGCAGGTTCGTCCACGCCAGCCGGGAGAGCGTGTCGGGACTGCCCCGGCAGTTCTGGTGGCTGTGGACGTCGACACTCGTCAACCGGCTCGGCGCGTTCGTCGCCACCTTCCTGGCGATGTACCTCACCGCGGAACGCGGCCACTCCGCGACCTACGCCGGGCTTGTCGCCGCCCTCTACGGCGCCGGCGGCGCGGTCGCCGCCATCGGCGCCGGCGTGCTCACCGACCGGCTCGGACGCCGCCCCACCCTGCTGCTCTCCCAGTCCGGCACCGCCCTCTCCGTCGCCGCGCTCGGCTTCGTCGAACACCCGGTGGCGATCGCGGCCGTCGCCGCGATCGTCGGCATGTGCAGCAACGGCTCACGGCCCGCGGTGCAGGCGATGATGGCCGACATCGTCGCCCCGAAGGACCGCATCCGCGCCTTCGCCCTCAACTACTGGGCGATCAACATGGGCTTCGCGGTCTCCGCCGCGGCGGCCGGCCTCATCGCCGAACACGGCTACCTGTGGCTGTTCCTCGGCGAGGCCGCGCTGACCATGACCTGCGCCGTGCTCATCTTCGTCAAGCTCCCCGAGTCCCGGCCGGAGCGGCCGGAGGAGCCCGTCGGGCCGAAGGCCGGCTCGGAGACCGGTTCGAAGAAGAGCACCGACGTGTCGATGCTGACCGTGCTGCGCGACGGGCGGTTCATGGCCGTCACCGGGCTGAGCTTCCTCATCGCGACCATCTTCACCCAGGCGTACGTCTCCCTCCCCATCGCCATGGCGAACCAGGGGCTCTCCAGCTCCGACTTCGGCATGGCGATCGCCGTCAACGGCGTGATCATCGTCCTCCTCCAGATCCCCATCACCCGGCTCATCGAACACCGCGACCCCGCGCGGCTGTTGGTGGTCTCCTCCCTCCTCGTCGGCTACGGCTTCGGCGCGATGGCCTTCACCGACACCGTCGGCCTCTACATGCTGGCCATCTGCGTCTGGACCCTCGGCGAGATCATCAACTCGCCGACCCAGATGGGCCTGGTCGTGCGGCTCTCCCCGACCCACGGACGCGGGCGCTACCAGGGCATGTTCACCCTGTCCTGGTCCCTGGCCGCGCTGTCCGCGCCGCTGGCCGGCGGCGCGGTCATCGACCAGTGGGGCGCGAACGCGCTGTGGGGCGCGCTTGCCGTCGTCGGCACGCTCGCCGCCCTCGGCTACGGCACGCTGCTGCGCTCCCTGCCGCCGACGGCGTCGAGCCCCGCGCCGAGCGCCGCGAGCGGCGGATCAAGCGGCAACAAGGGTGACGGGGACGCCGACGCCGGGCGCGCGGCGCCCGCCGACGAGGCTCAGCCGCCGGCCCAGCCCCAGGCCCACTGAGCGCCCAGCGAGCGCCGGCGAGCCGGCGGGCCGCCGGGTTACCGCTCAGCCGCCGGCGGCGGACTCGGAGCCGAACCAGTCGGGGAGGTGGGCGCGCAGGTCCTCCTGGTCGTCGCCGACCCACGCCACGTGCCCGTCCGGCCGCAGCAGCACGGCGGGCACGGCCAGCTCGCCGCTGACGTCCACGACCTGGTCGACCCGGTCCGCCCAGCCGTCCACCGACAACCGCCCGGTCTGGTCGAGCAGCAGCCCGCGCCCGCCGCGCGTCAGCTCGTACAGACGCCCCCGCTTCTCCAGCGTCACGTCCCGCAGTCGCCGGCCGAGCAGTTCGTGCCCCTCGCCGAAGTCGTAGCGGATCGTGAACCCGGAGATCCTCTCGATCAGATGGCGGTTCACCTCCTCGATGTCCATCAGCTCCGACACCAGGCGGCGCACCGCGAGGGAGCCGGGGTCGGAGAGCAGCAGCTGCGTCTGCGCCCGGGTCAGGTCCAGCACGTCGGAGGCGACCGGACGCCGTTCGGACTCGTAGCTGTCCAGCAGGCCCGTCGGTGCCCAGCCGGCGATCCGCGCGGCGAGCTTCCAGCCCAGGTTGAAGGCGTCCTGCATGCCGAGACTCAGTCCCTGCCCGCCGGTCGGCGGGTGGACGTGCGCCGAGTCGCCGGCGAGCAGCACCCGGCCGACGCGGTAGCGGTCGGCGAGCCGGGTGGCGTCGCCGAACCGGGAGATCCAGCGCGGCGAGTGCAACCCCAGGTCGACCCCGGTCAACTCGCGTACGCGTGACGTCAGTTCTTCGAAGGTGGGCGGCACGGCACGGTCCTCGGCCACCTCGGCGGCGGGCACGATGAAGCGGTACCCGCCGTCGTCGAGCGGCATCGTGCCGAAGCGCCCGTGCTTCTTGGACGCCTCCGCCATCGCCGAGTCCAGCGTCTCCCGCGAGACGGCCACCTCCACCTCGCCGAGCAGCCACTCGTTCCTGGCCGGCTCCCCCGGGAAGCCGACGCCGAGCAGCTTGCGGACCGTGCTGCGTCCGCCGTCGCACCCGACGAGGTAGCGCGCCCGCAGCCGCGAGCCCTCCTCACCCCCGCCAGGCGTCTCCACCCGGGCCAGCTCCACGGTCACCCCGTGCTCGTCCTGCTCCAGACCGACCACCTCGCGGCCGCGCCGGATCTCCACACCTGCACGCACGGCGTGCTCCTCCAGCAGCCGCTCGGTGACGTTCTGCGGGATGCCCAGGACGTACGGGTGCGCGGTGTCCATGCCCTCGGGCCACGGCTTGTCGATACCGGCGAAGAACCCGCCGACCGCGTACCGCTTCCCGAGGGCGAGGAACCCGTCGAGCAGCCCCCGCTGGTCCAGCACCTCGACGCTGCGCGCGTGCAGGCCCAGCGCCCGCACCTGCCCGCTCCGCCGCGCGTCCTTCTCCAGCACCACCACCCGCACGCCGTGCAGCCGCAGCTCGGCGGCCAGCATCAGGCCGGTCGGCCCGCAGCCGGCGACGATCACGTCGAACATTCGGAAACCCCCACTCGAAACACCGGTTGAACGGCCAGCTCCCCGCGCCCGAGCGGCGGTCGTCCGCCGCGCGGGCCGCGCCCCCGCCGCCGTGACGACGCCGCCGTGTCGCCGCCCCCCGTACGACGTGCGCCCGGCCGGTCGACCGCCCCCTTGCGTGCCGCGCGACGACAAACGACCACAGGCTTCGCATAGGCGCCATCTCGGCAGGTTTCTGGCCCGGAGCGAGCATTCTGCGCCACCCCCCGGGCCTTGCCGCAAGGCCCCCCATGCGCTATATGTTGAGAGTGGCGAGGAGCAGATCTCCTCGCTCTTCTTGTTTCCGAGCGGGTGTTCCCAGGCCGCCCGCGCGTCGCCGTGCGGCCTACAGCAGTCGGCGGATGTCCCCCCGGACGCGGTAGAAGCCGCCGGCCGCCGGGTGCAGCGCGTCCACGACGTACCGGGCGCCCGGCTCGCGTATCGCGCGCGGGAACTGCACGTTCCACGACCGGTCGTAGCCCTCCGACACCACGTGGACCCGCATCCGGCCGCCCTGCTGGACGCACTCCACGACCACCGACCCGGCCGGTGCCTCCGCGACGGCGGTGACCGCCGTGGCCGTCGTCGCCGGCTGGTACGTCGGCAGCGTCGCCGCCAGCTTCACGTCCCGCGCGACCGGGACCGTGCCCTGCTGCGCGGCCTCGACGGCGGCCTCGCTCGCGTCCACGCACACCAGCGAGCCGTCCGTGGTCACCAGGTACAGGCGCTCGTCGTGGTACTGCATCGACAGCGCCGAGCCGCCGCCCGTACCGAGCTTCCACAGCCGCGTGCCGTCCCAGTCGAAGCAGTAGACGGACGACGCCGCGTCCCCCGCGAAGACGTACCGTCCGCCGGGCGACGTGGCGCACGAGTAGACCGACGCGTCGCAGCCGTACGTGGCCTCGACACCACCGCTCCGCTTGTCCAGCCGCTGCACGGCGCGGTGCGCGGTGCCCGCGTAGACGGCGGTGTCCTCCTGCCAGCCGAACAGGACCGGGCCCTTGGTGCGGGTGTGCCACAACTCGCGCCCGCCGTCCGGCGCGTAGGCCGTCACGCCCCGGCTGTGGCCGTGGTAGACCGCCTTGTCGTCGGCGCGAACCATCCACGCGTGGTCGCCCTGGCTGCCGCGCGACCACTGGTGCTCGTCCTCGTGGTCGATGACCGTCAGCCGGCCCTCGCGGTCCGAGACGTCCAGCACGCCCTCGTGGATGTCCAGCCAGAAGATGTCGACGTTCGCCGCGATGTCGTACGCCGCGAACGGCAGCTTCGAGGAGAGGTCGTAGACCCGGCCGTCGTCGCAGCCCGCGTAGATCCAGAAGTCGTCCGCCACCAGGCACTTGACGCCGTCCGGGAGGTTGAAGTGGGCGAGCACGCCGCCCTCGTGGTCGAGGGTGTAGACGTCCCCGGCCTGGTTGCCGACCCAACAGCGGTCGTCGTCCACGTGGATGCCGAACGCGGAGGACCCCGTGCGGAAGCGCCACAGCACCGGCGCCACGGCTCGCGCCGTCGACGGCGCGGACGCCACCTGCCGCCGCGTCACCGCGCGCGGCGCGCGCTCACCCGGCACCGCCGGGGCGTACCCCTTGCGGACCTTCTCCCCCACCTTCTTCGCGGCCGCCGCCCGCGCCTTCTCCGCCGTCGGGAACGTCGACACCGACGTCTGCCCGGCCGCCCCGATCCGCCCGTAACGGATCGTCACCACCGTCCCGGAGACGGTCACCTCGTAGAACTTGTGCGCGCCACCGCCCTCCTGCGACAGCTCCAGATACGTCGTGGACGTCTCGGCGGACTCCGTGGACCTCAACAGCGACATGGGCAAACCCCTCCCCGAGTTGGGCCCGGCAC
The DNA here is from genome assembly GCF_014156695.1 of Streptomyces durbertensis. Lineage (GTDB taxonomy): Bacteria > Actinomycetota > Actinomycetes > Streptomycetales > Streptomycetaceae > Streptomyces > Streptomyces durbertensis. The sequence goes on from NZ_WMLF01000177.1 coordinate 4,903, forward strand.
GTTCCCGCCGAACCCACTCCCCAGAAGCTAGACCCGACCACTGACAACCCCGCCCGGACCGGCGACGCCGCCCGCCGACCGGCCCGAGACGGGGCCGCCGCTACCGGCGGTCACGAAGCGTGAACCACACGACCTTCGTGCCGGGCCCGGTCCTCGCGTGGTCCCACGAGTCGGCCAGGCAGTCGACCAGGTGCAGCCCGCGACCGCCCTCCTCCCACGGGTCGCAGTCACGGACGGCGGTGACCACGCTGGGAAGCCCCTGCGGGTTGTCGTCCCGCACCTGGACGGTCACCGCGTCCGGCAGCAGGGCCACCTCCACGGTGATCAGCACCGACCGTCCGTGCCGGTGCGCGTTGGTCACCAGTTCCGAGGTGCAGAGCATCGCCCGGTCGGCAAGACGGGCGAGCCCGGCGACGCCCAGGAGGACGGCGACCCACTCACGGGCGATCTTCGGCGTGGTCCTCAGGCTCGGCGCCGTGAGGCGGTAGCAGGCGCCCGGCCCGGGCGGCGGGGCTCCGGGCGGCGGATCGGCAAGTGCGGCTCTGGCCATCTCTTCCCCTCTCAACGTGGTCCTGAGATCGCGCCCAGCCACGCGTGGCGTTGGCCGCTCCCGGGCGGGCACGCCTCAACGGCGCGCCCAACGGCTGCACTTCGGACTTACAGACCCAGCGCGATACGCCTTCGACCATAGCCGAGACGTATCACTGTTGATACTCACTTCACTCAATAGTGGGACAGCTAGACCACCGCCGGGACAGCGGCCAGACTGTGACGCGACAGAAGGGGACCCCATGCCACCCAGGAAGGCGCCGACCGCGCGGCAGCGACGGCTCGGCTCGGAGCTGCGAAAGATCCGGGAGCACGCCGGGCTCACACTTGTGGACGCCGCCGCGCTGTTGAGCACGGACCGGACGAGCATCAGCAACACCGAGTCCGGACGTTTCGGCGTGAGCGGCGAGCGCGTGCGGACATGGGCCGGCCTCTACGGATGCCCGGACGAGAGCTACGTGGACGCCCTGGTCCGCATGGCGGAGGAGCGCGGGAAAGGCTGGTGGGACGACTACCGCGACCAGCTCTCCGCAGGCGCCCTCGACCTGGCCGAGCTCGAACACCACGCTCGCGCGCTCCGGGCCGTGCAGATCATGCACATCCCCGGACTTCTTCAGACCGAGGAGTACGCGCACGCGGTGTTCCAGGAGGCGGTGCCGCCACTCAACGGCGCGACCCTCCGGCGGCGCCTCTCCCATCGACTGCGGCGACGTGACGTCCTCGACCGGCCCGATCCGCCGCAGTGCACCTTCCTGATCCACGAGGCCGCACTGCGCATGACCTTCGGGAGCCGGAAGGTCGCCCAGGCGCAGCTCGGCTACCTACTGAAGCAGTCCGAGCGGGACAATGTGACGGTCCGAGTCATCCCGTTCGACGTGGGCGGCTTCCCGAACGCGGGAAGTTCGACGCTGTACGCCCACGGCGAGGTGCCGCAGCTCGACACCGTACAGACCGACACCCCGCACGGCCCGGCGTTCCTCGACGCGGAGACACGCCTCGCCAACTACCGGGCGGTCTTGGACCGAACCCAGGAGAAGTCCCTCAGCCCCAGGAAGTCCCGGGACTTCATTCAGCAGATCGCACAAGGAGCATGACGGCGTGGAAGCAGCGGAGAGCATCAAGTGGCGCAAATCCTCGTTCTCGACGGACTCCGAGGGGAACTGCCTTGAGGTCGCGACCCAGGGTGACGTGATCCTCCTCCGGGAGAGCGACGAGCCCGAGCACATCATCCGGACGACGCGGCCCAAGCTGCGCGCGTTCCTCCAGGGAGTCCGCAACGGGGAGTTCGACGACCTGGCCTGACGGACACCCGCCCCAGCAGCGGCCCCTCGCCCTCCAGCGAGGGGCCGGCGTGCGTCACCACCCAGCTCTGACATCCGACGGATTCACCCAAGAGAGTCAAACGGTTGATACGGATATGTAGCTATCGCTAGGTTCTCCTCACGCCGCCACGGGCTCCGCGTCGACGCCCGCGGTGGCGGGGCTGCTCCCTGCCCGCCCTTCCACGCCGGCGGGCAGGGAGCCGGCTTGGTGTGCCGAAGAACCACCGCCCGTCCCCGCCCCGACAGCTCCCTCTCCCGGCGACATGAACGACGATCCGGAGCCCTCCGATGAACCGTCCGCTTCCGACCGCCCACCTCGCGGCGCCGCAGCCGCGCCCCGGCTGCGCTCAGTGCGCTGACCTCGCCCGGCAGCGCCATTCGGCGCGCGAGCGCCGTGACCACAGCGCGGAAACAGACTGCAACGTCCTCCTCCGCCGCCACCTCGGCGAAGCCCACGCGTGAAGTCCCCACGGCCGCAGCCGTGTTCTCGTCGCGAGGGGCGGCGGTCGCGAGCGCGTACGCCACGTGCCGCGTCGCTGTCCGCGTAACGAGGATGCGCGACAACAGACGTGAGAGCTAGAAGAGGAGAATGACCGTCTTCCTCTGTTCGCGATGCGGCACCGCGATCACTTCGGAGCTGACCGAGATTCCCCTCGTCCCCGGTGTCTCGGATGACTGGCACGACCGGGACCAGGCGACGCGCCTGGCTCCGTCCACGATCCCGCGTGGCCACTACGCGATCGACCACGATCCCTGGGGGCCTCCCTACGTCGTACAGAACGACCAGGAGAACCCGAGGCCGGCTCAGGGGCGCGGACCTCTGGTCTGCCGCGAGGAGGGTTTTGTCATCTCGGCGGGCACCAGAGACACCGTGCTGGTTCACCCCGACGATGCCGACCTCCGGCAGCTACCCGACGGCAGGAACAGCAACGGGTGCTGCGGACCGACAGGCGACGAGGGACTGAACCGAGCCTGCCCCTGCGGGGCCCCGGTGGCGACTCTCGCTGCCGACTGCTTCGGCCCCTACGAACTGCACCTCGACCCCGTCCGCACCTACGCGTTCTCGCAGTAGGTGGTGAGTCGCGCCAGAAGCCGAGGAGAATCCCGTGCCGCTCCGCACGGGCGGGCGGGCACCAGGAAGGCGGGAACGCCGGCCATGTGAGAATCCACTGGTGTACCAGCGCATCAGAACCACCCGGACAAGACGGGAACCGCGACTGCGGCCCGTGCGCCTCCGCCCGTCCCGCGTCCAGCCGGTCTCCTGGGCGGAGGCGGCGCTTGTGATCGCGGGCTCCTGGCTGGTCACCGGCGTGGTGTACGCCGCCGTCTCCGCGGTGTTCGACGAGCCGGGTTTCCCAGTCGCCGTCGTCGTCGTCTCCGTGCTCGCGCAGTGGCACTGGGAGCGCCGCGACTGGCCCGCCGCCCTCGCGGCGAGTCTCGCAGGCGCGATCACGCTGTTCGCGCTCCTCGACAAGCTGCGGCCCGAGATGGGCCTGTTCGTCGGCGAGGCCCTCGCCACCGGCTTCGCAGCGACAGCCGCCGTGCTCGTCTTCACCCTCGTCACACGCCGCCGGGCACGGCGCTGAGAGTGCGGCCCGGAAGGGCCCTACGGCGGCTCGGCCGCGTCCTGATTCGTCGCCTGCCTCCCGACCCGATTCGGACGGGTCAGTTGGTGGGCATTGTTGTTGGTGAGCAGTCAATCCGCGCGCAGGGGTTCGAGTGCTTCCTCGCCGTGACCGGCACTGACGTCACCTGACGGGCCTAGCAGGCGTGACCGTCGGGGGTTCGGGTTCGTTTCTTGATCCTCAGGCCAGGGAGGGAACGTGACCGCATCACCTTCGTTCGACCGGCGGGCGCTGCTGCGGAACGCCGGGATTCTCGGGCTCGGCGCGGCAGCCGTCGGCGGCGGCGTGGCGGCCGCCTGGCCGACCACGGCCGACGCGGCGACGGCGACCGGTGGGCGACGGAAGACCGTGCCCGCGCCGCGCGTGTACGGGACGGCGGAGTGGGGCGCGCGGCCGCCGTCCGGTGAGATCGACGTGCTGGACCGGGTGCCGCGTTACCTCGTCGTCCACCACACCGCCGAGCCCGGCAACAGCGAGGACTACTCGCTGGAACACGCCATGCGCGTCTGCCGCAGCATCCAGCGCTTCCACATGGACACCAACGGGTGGATCGACTCGGGCCAGCAGTTCACCAACAGCCGTGGCGGCTACGTGCTCGAGGGGCGGCACCGCAGTCTGGAGGTCGTGCACGACGGCGGGCGGCACGTCGTCGGGGCGAACGTCGGCGGCCGCAACAGCGAGGTCGTCGGCATCGAGAACGAGGGCCTGTACGTCACCGTGGACGTACCGCCCGCGCTCTGGCACTCGCTGGTGGCGCTCGTCGCCTGGATCGCCACGCGCTACGGGCGCCCGGCGGAAAGCATCATGGGGCACCGGGACTTCAACTCGACCGAGTGCCCGGGCGAGGTGCTGTACGGCAGGCTGGACGAACTCCGCCGAGCCGTGGCAAAGGCGATGGGACAGCGCGGTCCGCTCGAACTCCCGCTGAAATGGCCGCTGTTGCGGCCGAACGACACCGGGCCGCGGGTACGGGCGGCACAGCATCTCCTCCGGGCGCGCGGGTTCTCCGACGTGCCGACCGACGGCGTGTTCGGCCCGTCGACGCGGGGCGCCGTGGCGCGGCTCGCCGACGCGCACGGCATCGTGCCGCACAGTTGCACGGCGACCCTGCGGGCGGGCGCGGACGAGCGCGGCTACCTGGGTTCCGACCTCTGGCCGCTGCTCACCGCGACGGCTGCCCGGCCGGGCGAGAACGCGGACGTCGGCGCGGCGGTGGAGACACTACGCCGGGCGGGCGGCCGGCTCGACTCGCCGGGCGGACCGCTCGTGCGGCGCGACTGGCAGCGCCTGTTGGACGGCTGAACCCGCGCGGGTCGCCGGCCGGGAGGGGCGGGGGGAGGGAACGTTCGTACGGGCCCGCGCGTCAGCTTCGCGCCCCTCCCGGCCCGCCGTACGGGGGGTTCCGCCGGGACTCGCGCTGTGGTGAGGTGTTGTGCGATCCGGCTTGCTCACGACGATGTGAGGGTGAGGCCATGGTTATCAGCGACGCGACGGCGGAGTTCCGGGCGGCCCGGGATTTCCTGCTACGACACCGGGACGACTATCAGACGGCCTGCGACAAGTTCGTGTGGCCGCGCCCCGAGCAGTTCAACTGGGCACTCGACTGGTTCGACCCGCTCGCCGACGGCAACCAGCGGACGGCGCTGCACATCGTCGAGGAGGACGGCGCGGAGACGCGCATCAGCTTCGCCGCGATGTCCGCCCGCTCCGCGCAGGTCGCGTGCTGGCTGCGCTCGCTCGGGGTAGGCCCCGGTGACCGGCTGCTGGTGATGCTCGGCAACCAGCAGGAGCTGTGGGAGACGATGCTCGCCGCCATGAAGCTGCGGGCCGTGGTCATCCCGGCGACGCCGCTCCTCGGGCCGGCGGACCTGACGGACCGGGTGCGGCGCGGTGGCGTGAGCCACGTCGTCGTACGTGCGGCGGACACCGTCAAGTTCGACGAGGTGCCCGGCGGCTACCGCCGCATCGCGGTCGGCGGCGCGCGCCCGGGC
>NZ_WMLF01000178.1 GCF_014156695.1 Streptomyces durbertensis
CCCCTGAACCAGACCGGGCATGCCGAATCCGCCTCGAAACATGCTCTTCGCTGACCGCTAGATCGCCATCACAGAGACAGAGACACGCCATTCAGTAAACGCTGTCACACGACGGCACACCTTCCGGCTGACTCACCAAAGCGAGTAAGCCGGGACCTTTGATAGCGGGAGGCGCCAGGAGCGGAGCTGACCAACGACAGCGCTACTCGACTCATCTACTCACACCACTACATCCGAGCTACTCAGTTCCCGTTCTCACGCAACGCCCCCGAACCGGCACGCCGCAGCTCGTTGCAATCGGAGAACGCCTCCCTGCAGCAGACCCCGCATCCTGCAGCACCATCACGACTGCCACGTTCAACTGCCAGATTCAGTGGGGCACTTGCCGCACCAACGCAGGCGCACAAGGGCACTTATGAGGCTGCGCGGGAGACCTGCATCAAGTCGTGGCGGACTGACGCTGAGTCCTCACGTCGGGCCGACGCGGACGCCGGCAACCATGACCGGGTTGCCGGCGTCCGCAGTGTGTGTCAACGCCACTCCCCACGTCACCAAGGACCACGACCCGTGACACTGGTCTTCGACCGTTGCACCTACTCGTACACCCGCAAGGCGCCGCCCGTCCTGGACCGGTTCGGCGCTGAGCTCGCCGCCGGTTGTACTGTGCTGCTCGGCCCCAACGGCGCAGGGAAGTCAACGCTGCTGGGCATCGCCTCCTCCTATCGTTCTCCTGACGCCGGATCCGTCACCTGGAACGGGCGCTCGCCCACCGGGCGGCGAAGCCGTGCTTCGTACCGTCGCGTCGTCGGTTGGCTACCACAGGACGTCACGCCGATACCCGGCCTGACCGTGCGCGAACAGGCCGCCTACGTCGGCTGGCTCAAGGGCATGAACCGGTCGGACGCCTGGCGGAAGTCGCGGGGCGCTCTCGCCCGAGTCGACCTCTCGTCGCTGGCCCAACGCAAGTCCCACCAGCTGTCCGGCGGGCAGCTGAGGCGCCTGGGCATTGCCGGCGCCCTTGTCCACGGAGCGGAGTTGCTTCTCCTGGACGAACCCACCGCGGGGCTCGATCCCTCGCAGCGACAGGTCTTTCGTGACCTGTTGCACTCTCTTCGAGGCCAGGTGGCCGTCGTGGTCTCCACCCACCAGACCGAAGACCTTGACGAGCTCTACGACGAGGTCGTCGTGCTGGACTCCGGGCAGGTGCGGTACCAGGGGAACGTCCCCGGCTTCCTGTGGCACGCCGACCCTCAGGCCGTCGCTGGGCGCCGTGCGGAGTCGGCGTATCTGAGCATGATCCGCAGGGAGGTGTGAGCGCATGCGGACGTCCACCTGGCTCCGGTCATCCTCGGCGACCTGGATGACCCCTCTCCTCGCGGCGTTTGTGGTCCTGCTTCTGAGAGATGACCTGACCGCTTATCCCACCCGTGGCTACTGGCCTGCAGTCGTCGGCGACGCGACACTCGCGTTGTCCTTCGTCCTCGCCGTGTGCGCGGGATCCGGAGCCTGGGAAGGCACGCGGGTGCGGCGTGGGAAGCTCCCCATGCTTGCGCCCTCACGAGGTCCGCTCCGGATCGCCCTCCATCTACTGCTTCCGGTCATCGCCATGGGCGCGACGGCCATGGCGACCGCGGTGATGGTGGTCGCGGCGGTGTCCGCTCCCGGGACGGGAAATGTCGGCCGCGCCCTGCCCATAGTCGCCGTGTGGTTGCTGCTGATCACCGCGTTCTCGCTGGCAGGCTTCGCGCTGGCACAAGTGGTACCCGCGCTCGTCGCGGTTCCGGTGGCGTCCGTCGTCGGGTTTGTGACGTCTGCGTATCCGCCGGCCATGGAACCGCTGTGGCTTCGCCATCTGATAGGTGGAGACCTCACAAGCTGCTGCCTGCTGGAGAGCGTTCCCGGGGAACGTGGGGTCGCCTCCGCCTCGCTCGTCGCCATCACGCTTGTCGTGGCCACCGGTCTGCTTCTTGCCATGCGTCACAGAGTTGCCGCAGTGGCATGCGCCGTCGTCATCACGGCTTCAGGTGTGCTGGCCGCTTCCGCGCTGGTGTGGGACACCGGTCTGGCAGCATCAACCGCTGCACGCCCGGACGACGAGCTCATCTGCTCAGGGGAGGCGCCGAGAGTGTGCCTGTGGCCGGAGCTCGCGCCTGAGCAGGAGAAGATCATTTCTGCGGTGGGTGAGGCTCACCGCCGTCTGACAACCGCCGGCCTCCGCGTGCCGGCCACGGTCTCCACGTCGGCTTCGACGACACCGGACACGCGAGTGCTCCGGGTGCGCGTGGAGAGGGGCTACCAGCGGGCGGACATCATCGAGTCGACGGTGTGGTCGGTGGTGCCTGCGGTGCCTGCCTGCGCCAGGAGCGGTGATCCGTATCCAGCGGCGGCGGTCCTTCCTGCCATGGCCGAGTGGCTTGGTCGGGCCACCCGGTTGCCCCTTCCAGAGGAAGACACAAGCGCTGACGAGGCACGTGCGTTGGCGTTGAAGGTCGCCGAGCATCCCCGGCGTGTTCAGCGGGAGTGGTTCGAACGGAACACTTCCGCGCTCGCCAGCTGTCACACGAAGCCCGTGCTTGATCCCGCAGAGCTTCCGGGAGCCAAGCGATGATCTGGTGGATCAAGGCGTGGGGCGCGCTGGGCGCGGCGACCGCGACTGCCGTCGCGTTGTTCGTGGCGGTCACCATCGGTACGCGTGAGATTCCGGTTCCCGCCCTGACCGGGCAGGCCGGGCAGTTTGTCGTCGCCGAGTTGGTCGCCCTGCTTCCCGCGGTACTGATTCTGCACGGCGTTCACCGAGGGGATCCGCGGACCGAGTACACGGCGGTCCGGTCTGGTGCGGTACGCATGGTGGCATGGGTCGCGGTCTGGGTCACGATGGTCTGGGGGGCGACCGCTGCCGCCCACCTGCTCGGCGCGGACTCGGCAGTCATCGAGATGGCCCGTAACACCACCGGATACGTCGGTGTCGCGCTCCTCCTTCGACCTGTGGCGGGGTTGAGGGCGGCTGTCGCCTTCTCGGCAGCCGTACCACTGGTGTGCGCGGCGGCCGGGTGGCGCACGGGCGGCGTCGCTCAGCCCTGGGCCTGGCCACTCCACCCTGCCAACTCGGTACTGGCGCTGCTCCAGGCCTTCCTTCTGCTCGGCCTCGGGCTGATCGCTGTCCTGCTGCGCCCGCGCGAGACCCCCGGGTGACGGGGGCGGAGCTCCCCACGTGCGAGGTTCATGTCCCCCTCCTGGTTCCCTCGGCGGGGGTCGTCGCCGGGCCTGAAGTCGGGCGGCGGTTATCGTGTCGGGTGCAACAACCCGTCCGAACGTGGGGGAAGCCGGTGGAAATCCGGCGCTGACCCGCAGCCGTGAGCGGACCCGGGCGCGTCCCGGGGGCCGTGAGCCGGAACGCCCGCGTGACGGACAAGGCTCCCGGAGCCGGCGCGCGGCGTGGCCGCGGGCGGTGTCCGGCACCGTCGAGGTCTGCGGAGGCTGAGCCCGGTGTACCGGTGCGCGTGGGCGCGGCGGGCGGCGGGAGACGCCCCCGGGGCCGCTCACGAAAGGCATCAAGATGTTCCTGCGTCGCAGCGCAGCGCTACTGGCGACGACCGTCGTACTGGGCACGGCGGGCGCGCTCGGCGCACCCGCCGCCGTGGCGGACGAGTCGCCGTCGCCGAAGCTCCCGTCCGGTCTGTACGGGAAGGCGGACCCGCAGTACGACGGCGTGTTCCGGCAGTCGACGGCGCTGCTGGCGCAGGACGCGGCCGGTGTCGTGCCGGCCCGCAAGGCGGTGAACTGGCTCGCCGAGCAGCAGTGCGACGGCGGCGCGTTCCCCGCCTACCGCGCGGACAGCACCGAGCCGTGCCCGGCAAAGCTGGCGGCGGACACCAACGCCACCGGCCTGGCCGTGCAGGCGCTCGCGGTGCTCGGCGGGCACGGCGAGGTCGTCAAGGACTCGGTGGCCTGGCTGAAGACCGTGCAGAACAAGGACGGCGGCTGGGGCTACAACCCCGGCAGCGCCTCGGACGCCAACTCGACCGCGATCGTCGTCGGCGCGCTGGCGGCGGCCGGGGAGAAGCCGGAGGACGTCCGGTCGAAGAACGGTGACCGGTCCCCGTACGACGCACTCGACTCGTTCCAGCTGGGCTGCGACGCGAAGGCCGCCGAGCGAGGGGCGTTCGCCTACCAGCCGGGCGAGGACGACGCGTTGGCGCCGAATGACCTGGCGACCGTCGCCGCCACCGTCGCGGCGCGCGGTGCCGGGCTCGCGTCGGTCGCCAAGGACGCGCCGGCAGCGGAGAACATCGACGTCGAGGCGCCGACCTGCGGCGCCGGCGACCGCTACGCGCGGGCCGACGTCGCGGACGCGGCCTCGGCGTACCTGGTCCGGGCGCTGGACGCGAACGAGGGCCGGCTGGACTCGTCGATGCCCGGCTCGGAGGACCAGCCGGACTTCGGCACCACCACGCAGGCCGCCCTCGCGCTCGCCCAGGGCGGTCACCTCAAGGCGGCGGAGCAGCCGCTGGGCTGGCTGGAGACCAACTACGGCAAGTGGCCGGGCGTCGAGGACAACCCGGCCGCGCTCGGTCAACTGGTACTCGCCGTGCACGCGTCCGGCGGCAACCCGGCCGACTTCGGCGGCGTCGACCTCCTCGAGCGGCTGAACGCCACCGGCCCGGAGCCCGCCGAAGCGGCGAAGCCGGCCGACGGCGACGGTGACCAGGCGGACGCGGCCGAAAAGGACTCCGCCGCGCCGGTGATGTGGCTGCTCGGTGTCGGCGTGCTGGCCGGTGTCGGCATCGGGCTGCTGATGAGCCTGCGGAAGAAGAAGCAGCAGGGCGGCAGCGGCGACGCCGGGTCGGGCAAGGACGAGTGAGGCGGCGAGCGGTGGCCGGTCGCGGAACGGGCCGCGTGACGGCGGTGGCCGGGCGCGGGACGGCGGTGGTCGGGCGCGGGACGGCGGTGGTCGGGCGCGGGACGGCGGTGGTCGGCCTTGTGCTGGCCGCCGTCGCCGGTCTGCTGTTCGGCGCCGCCGGGACGGCCGCCGCCGACTCCGGCTACCGCTACTGGTCGTTCTGGACCTGGGACCGGGACGGCGGCGAGTGGCGGTACGCCACCCAGGGGCCGGCGAGTCTGCGCCCGGTGGACGGCGCGGTGGTCGGTTTCCGGTTCGCGGTCAGCGAGGACTCGGCGGACGCGACGACACCGCGCGGCCCGGCCGACTTCGCCGCGGTCTGCGGCGACACGGCGGCGGAGGACGGCCGGAAGCGGGTGGCGCTGGTCGTCGACCCGGGTACCCGAGCGGACGCGCCGGCCGGTGAGACACCGCCGGCGCGCCGCGCGGAGTGCGCCGTGGTGGCGCCGGAGGCCAGCGCGGCCGACGCCCTGGCGGCGGTCGCGCCGCCGCTGCGCTACGACTCGTCGGCGCTGCTGTGCGCGATCGCCGGCTACCCCCGCACGGGGTGCGGTGAACGCGTCGCCGTCGGAGGCGAACGCGGCCGGAAGGACGACGGACAGGACGGCGGTGGCGGCGGCGTGCCGTTGTGGCTCGGCGGGGTGGTGCTTGTGGTGCTGGCCGGCGGGGCCGTGTGGCAGGTACGGCGTCGCCGGTCATGAGCGGACGCACCTCCGACACGTACGACGGCGGCCCGGCCGGGCGGGGCACGGGCACGGGCACGTACGACGGGCGTGCGCCGGGCGCGCGGTATCGGCTGGGCGCCCTGCTCGCGCCTCGTGAGACCCGGGCGAACGCCCTGCACGCGGGCGCCTGGTGGATCTGGGCGCTGGGCCTGGCCACGGCGGCGTCCCGGACGACCAACCCGCTGCTGCTGCTCCTGCTGGTGGCGGTCGCCGGCTACGTGGTGGCCGCGCGGCGCGGGGACGCGCCCTGGTCCCGCTCCTACGGGACGTTCCTGCGGCTGGGGTTGCTGGTGCTGGTCATCCGGCTGCTGTTCGCCGTGGTGCTCGGCTCGCCGATCCCCGGCACGCAAGTGCTGTTCACGCTGCCCGAGGTGCCGCTGCCCGACTGGGCGCAGGGCGTGCGGCTGGGCGGCGCGGTGACGGCCGAGGGGCTGCTGTTCGCGCTGTACGACGGCATGAAGCTGGCGACGCTGCTGGTGTGCGTGGGCGCGGCGAACGCGCTCGCGAACCCGGCGCGGCTGCTGAAGTCGCTGCCGGGCGCGCTGTACGAGGCGGGGGTGGCGGTGGTGGTCGCGATGACGTTCGCGCCGAACCTCGTCGCCGACGTGCAGCGGCTGCGGGCGGCGCGGCGGCTGCGCGGCCGGAACGACCGGGGGGTGCGGGCGGTGCTCCAGGTGGCGCTGCCGGTGCTGGAGGGCGCGTTGGAGCGTTCGGTGGCGCTCGCGGCGGCGATGGACGCCCGGGGGTACGGGCGCAGCGCGCGGGTGCCGCGCCGGGTGCGGCTGACCACCCATGTGCTCACGCTCGGCGGGCTGCTGGGGGTGTGCGTCGGCACGTACGCGCTGCTCGCCGCCGAGGGCGCCCGGTTCGGGCTGCCGTTGCTGCTGCTCGGACTGGCGGCGGCGATGGCCGGCCTGCGGCTGGGCGGCCGGCGCGCGGTCCGCACCCGCTACCGCCCCGACCGGTTCGGGGCGCGGGCCTGGCTGGTCGGCGGCTCGGGGGTGGCGGTGGCGGCGGTCATGATCTGGACGGCGGCCGCCGACCCGGCGGCGGCCCATCCGCCGGCCGTGCCGCTGACGGCTCCGACGCTGCCGCTGGCAGCGACGCTCGGCGTGCTGGTCGGGCTGCTGCCGGCGGTGCTGGCGCCCGTGCCGGAGCGGGTCGGGAACTCGGGACCGTCGACCGCTGGGGCCTCGGGCCCGTCGGCCGCGGGGAGCTCGGGCCCGTCGACCCCCGACACCGGCCGCCGCCGGGCCGTGGAAAAGGAACCGGGAGACCGGGAGAGGAAGCCGTGATCCGCTTCGAGCAGGTGTCCGTCCGCTACGAGGGCAACGAGGCACCGGTGATCCGGGACGTCGACCTGACCGTCCCCGAGGGCGAGTTGGCGCTGCTCGTCGGCCCTTCCGGGGTGGGTAAGTCGACGCTGCTGGGCACCGTCTCCGGGCTTGTCCCGCACTTCACCGGCGGCACCCTGCACGGCCGGGTCACGGTGGACGGCCGCGACACCCGCACCCACCGCCCGCGCGAACTCGCCGACGTGGTGGGGACCGTCGGGCAGGACCCGCTCGCCCACTTCGTGACCGACATCGTCGAGGACGAACTCGCCTACGGGATGGAGTCGTTGGGGCTGCCGCCGGCCACCATGCGGCGCCGGGTGGAGGAGACGCTGGACCTGCTGGGCCTGGTGGAGCTGCGGGATCGTCCGATCGCCTCGCTCTCCGGCGGGCAGCGGCAGCGGGTGGCGATCGGCTCGGTGCTCACCCCGCACCCCCGGGTGCTGGTGCTGGACGAGCCGACGTCCGCGCTGGACCCGGCCGCCGCCGAGGAGGTGCTGGCCGTCCTCCAGCGCCTCGTCCACGACCTGGGCACCACGGTGCTGATGGCCGAGCACCGGCTGGAACGCGTCGTGCAGTACGCCGACCAGGTGCTGTTGCTGCCCGGTCCCGGCGAGCCGCCCACGCTGGGCGATCCGGCCGCGTTGATGGAGGTCTCCCCGGTCCGGCCGCCGGTGGTGGAGCTGGGCCGGATCGCCGGCTGGTCCCCGCTGCCGCTGTCGGTGCGGGATGCCCGCCGCCGCGCCGGTGACCTGCGGGAACGTCTGGCCGGCCACTCCCCCGCCGCCGAGCGCCCGGAAGAAGGGCGCGGCGCCGAGGGCGGCGCGGTCGCCGAGGCGGACCGGCTCGCGGTGCGGCGCGGGCGGCGGGACGTGCTGCACCGGGTCTCGCTACGGGTCGGCGCGGGCGAGACCGTCGCGCTGATGGGACGCAACGGCGCCGGGAAGTCCACCCTGCTGGGCGCGCTGGTGGGCGCGCACCCGCCGGCCGCCGGCTCGGTGGCCGTCGGCGGCCTCGTCCCGCACCGGACCCGGCCGGCCGAACTGCTGCGGCACGTCGGCCTGGTGCCGCAGGAGCCCCGGGACCTGCTGTACGCGGACACCGTCGCCGCCGAGTGCGCCGCCGCCGACCGGGACGCGGACGCGGAGGCGGGCACCTGCCGGGCGCTGGTCGCCGAACTGCTGCCCGGCATCGCCGACGGCATCCATCCCCGCGACCTCTCCGAGGGGCAGCGGCTCGCCCTGGCGCTGGCCGTGGTGCTGACCGCCGCGCCGCCGCTGATCCTGCTCGACGAGCCGACGCGCGGGCTGGACTACGCGGCCAAGGCACGTCTGGTGGACGTACTGCGTGGGCTGGCGGTGAAGGGGCACGGCATCGTGCTGGCCACCCACGACGTGGAGTTGGCGGCGGAGCTGGCGCACCGGGTGGTGATCCTGGCGCAGGGCGAGGTGGTCGCGGACGGTCCGACGGAGGAGGTGGTCGTTTCCTCGCCGGCGTTCGCGCCGCAGGTCGCGAAGATCCTCGCGCCGCAGCCGTGGCTGACCGTGCCGCAGGTCAGGAGCGCGCTGGAGGTGACCGCGTGAACACGGGCGCGGGCGCCGGCACGCGCGCCGGCGCGACGCCGGACCGGCAGGCGCGGGCGGTCCTCCTCGGGCCGCGTTCGGCGGTGGCGCTCGCGCTGGTGTCCGCGATCGGCGTCGCCGCGTTCGGCTGGCCGCTGCTGGCCGACTCGGCGTCCGGGCTCGCCCACTCACGGGACGCCCCCTGGCTGTTCGCCGCGCTGCTGCCGCTGCTGATCGCGGTGGTCGTCGCCACCATCGCCGACACCGGTCTGGGCGCGAAGTCCATCGCGATGCTGGGCGTGCTCGCCGCCGCCGGGGCGGCGCTGCGCCCGCTGGGCGCGGGCACGGCCGGGCTGGAGCCGATGTTCTTCCTGATGGTCCTCGCCGGGCGGGTGCTGGGGCCGGGCTTCGGGTTCGTGCTGGGGGCGGTCTGCATGTTCGCGTCCGCGCTGCTGACCGGCGGCGTGGGGCCGTGGATGCCGTTCCAGATGCTCTCGATGGGCTGGGTCGCGATGGGCGCCGGTCTGCTGCCGGGCGCGGACACTCTGCGCGGTCGCCGTGAGCTGCTGCTGATCGCCGCGTACGGCGCGGTGGCGTCGGTCGGCTACGGCCTGGTGATGAACCTGCAGGGCTGGACGTACATCGCGGGTCTCGGCAGCGGCATCTCGTTTGTGCCGGGTGACCCGCTCGCCGCGAACCTGGCGCGCTTTGTGGCGTACTGGCTGGCGACATCGCTGGGCTGGGACCTGCCGAGGGCGGCCCTGACCGTGGTCCTGACGTTGACACTCGGCCCGGTGGTGCTGCGGGCGCTGCGGCGCGCGACACGGCGTGCCGCCTTCGACGTGCCGGTGACGTTCGCCGAACGAGCCGAGAGCGGCCGGGACAAGACCGGCCGACAGTAGGGGCCGGTCAGCCCGCCAGCCGCAGCACCACGCCCTCGGCGCCCCGCACGACCGTGACGGCCGTCAGGTCGGGGACCCAGGCGGTGGCGCCCAGTGTCCGGGCGCGCGCGCCGATGCCCAGGACCCGCATCCCGGCGGCCAGTCCGGCGTTGACGCCGGCCTCGCTGTCCTCCAGCACGACGCAGTCGGCCGCCGGGATCCCGAGGTCGGCGGCGGCCTTGAGGAAGCCCTCCGGGTCCGGCTTGCTGGCGGTGACCGACTCGGCGGTGACCCGCAGCACCGGCATCGGCAGCCCCGCCGCCGTCATCCGGGCCTCGGCGAGCGCCCGGTCTGCGGAGGTGACCAGCGCGTGCGGGACGGCGCTGATCGCGTCCAGGAACGCGGCGGCGCCGGGGATGGCCACGATGCCGGTGGTGTCGGCGGTCTCCTGGGCGAGCAGCCGCCGGTTGTCCTCGTGGTTCAGCTCCATGGGGCGGTCCGGGAGCAGTGCGGCCATCGTGGCGTAGCCCTGCCGACCGTGGACGACAGCCAGGACGCGCGCCGGATCGAGGCCCTGTTCGGCGGCCCAGCCGCGCCAGACGCGTTCGACGGCGGCGTCGGAGTTGACCAGGGTGCCGTCCATGTCGAGCAGCAGGGCGCGGGCGGGGAGTTCGACAAAGGCGGCGTCGGTCATGGGTGCTCCGAATCGCTGGTGGCGGGAGGCGGTTGCCCGGCGGGCGCGGCGCGCGCTCGCGGTGGGAACGCGGCGAACCCAGTGGCTCCGCCCGCCGGTCAGGGAATCCCGTCTGTCAGGTGACGGGAACGGGCGGAACCACTTTGTTCCGTCACTGTACAAAAAACTGCCCCTCCGGCGCCAGTCGGCCC
>NZ_WMLF01000179.1 GCF_014156695.1 Streptomyces durbertensis
GTCGGAACCGCCGCCTCCGCCGTCGCAGGCGTCCGCCGCCGGGCCGCAGTCCTCGGAGTCGATGCCGACGTCGGTGAACCAGGGACCGGCCCAGGTGTCGTCGGAGCCCTGGTCCGGCTGCTCGCGTCGGGCGCCGAAGCGGAGCAGGCCGACGTGCGCGCCGAGCCCGCAGGCGACGCCGAAGAAGTGCGCCATCAGCGCGTCCATCGGGTCGGTGCTCTGGTGGCGGACGACGGCGAGCGGGCGGAGCCCGTGCACGGTCGGCCGCTGCGCGCCGGTCGGCATGGAGAGCTGGGCGGCGGGCCGGCCGTCGTGGACGAGCGCGGACCAGACGCGGTCGCGCCAGATCAGCTCCCAGTGGCCGGCGGAGGTCCGCACGGACACCGAGCGGCGGGTCTTCCGCCAGGACTGGTGGACGGTGAGCACCGCGCGTTCGTCGCCGACGGTGAGGGTCAGGTCGGCGGCGGGGTCGGGGCGGTCGGCGCGCAGCCCGTAGGGGCCGCGGAGCCGGACGGGCGGCAGGCCGTCGGCGAACACGTCGACGCGTACGAGGCGGCGGTCGACGGCGACGGTGACCGGCCCGGCCGGTGTGTGCGCGACGCGGCGCGCGATCCACAGGGGCACGCCGAGCCGGGCGGCCTGGTCGGCGACGGCGGCGACGGCGTCGGGGCCGCCGGAGAGGCGGACGGCGAGCGCGCCGAGTTCGTCGGCGAACCGCCGGGCGTGCTTGACCCGCACCGGCCACGTGGAGCCGGCCGCGCGGGTGATCGGTACGACGCCGGGGCCTTCGGACAGCCGCTCCAGTGGCCGGTACAGCCCGCCGCCGCCCAGCCAGCGGCCGTGCCGGTGGGCGTCGGCCATCGCCGGCAGGTTGAGTTCGGTGACCGGGACGCGCCGGCCTCCGGCCCGCAGCTGCTCGGCGCTGAGCTGGACCGCGTGTGTCAGCCGGTTCCAGGACCTCTCCGCGTACAGGGTGTCGCCCATCGTCTCCCCCCGAGCTCCGCCGGGCCCGCCCGGCCGCGCCGTCATGATCGGACTCCGGCATTGTGCCGGGTCGTCCGCCGCCAGGGACGCGCGGGCCCGGCGGGACGGTTTCGCCGGGGTTGGGCGTTCGGGGTGTGAACTGCGCCATAGGGCTGACGTGGTGCGGCACGGGAGCATTGCCCGGAGCGTGATGATCGACGGAAGCGCTGGTCAGCGGGGTTCGCAGGTGGCGGGCAACTCGCGGGCCGGCTCGGGCGTCCTCATCAGCGGGCGCGTGGACGTGCCGGCGGCCCGTGCGGCGGCCGGACGGGGGTGACGGCGAATGGTGCGAATGCCCGCCCACGCTCTAACGTCGACCGGACGGCCCCGGCGTGGCCGTCGGCAGCGCTGTGCAGAACGCGGAGGACATCGCACATGAGTGAACGGTTGGAGACGGTCGACGAGCTGGAGGGCTCGTCGACCCGGTCGGTGACCGGGGAGACCGTTCCAGCGGCGAGGGGTCAGGGCCTGGACGCCGGCCAGGTGGCCGCGCGGGTCGAGGCGGGCCAGGTCAACGACGTGCCCAGCCGTTCCAGCCGCAGCCTGGGCGAGATCGTACGGGCGAACCTCTTCACCCGGATCAACGCCATCATCGGCGTGCTCTTTGTGATCATCCTGATCGTGGGGCCGATCCAGGACGCGCTGTTCGGCGGCGTGATCCTGGCGAACACCGTGATCGGCATCATCCAGGAGGTCCGTGCGAAGCGGACGCTGGACGAGCTGGCGATCGTCGGCGAGACCCGGCCGTCGGTGTGGCGGGACGGCGTGCTCGTCTCGCTGAGCGCGTCCGAGGTGGTCAAGGACGACGTGATCGAGCTCGGTCCCGGCGACAAGATCGTCGTGGACGGGCGGGTCATCGGCTCGGACAACCTGGAGATCGACGAGTCGCTGCTGACCGGCGAGGCCGATCCCGTGGTCAAGGAGCCCGGCGACCCGGTGATGTCCGGCAGCTTCGTGGTCGCCGGAACGGGCGCGTTCGCGACCACCCGGGTCGGGAAGGACGCCTACGCCGCCCAGCTCGCCGAGGAGGCCAAGCGCTTCACGCTCGTCAACTCCGAGCTGCGGCAGGGCATCAGCACGATCCTCAAGTACGTCACCTACGTGATCATCCCGGCCGGTATCGCGTTGATCATCAGCCAGCTGATGATCAACGACGGTGACCTGCCGGAGGCCATCCGGCGCATGGTCGGCGGTCTGGTGCCGATGGTGCCCGAGGGCCTGGTGCTGCTGACGTCCATCGCGTTCGCGGTCGGCGTCGTCCGGCTGGGCAAGAAGCAGTGCCTGGTGCAGGAGCTGCCGGCGATCGAGGGCCTGGCCCGGGTCGACACCGTCTGCCTCGACAAGACGGGCACGCTCACCGAGGCGTCCATGGACGTCGAGGGCGTCCACCCCGTCACGTCCGAGGGCTCCGGCGACCCGGCCGCCACCGAGGCACGTCTCGCCGAGGTGCTGGGCGCGCTCGGCACCTCCGACGAGCGCCCCAACGCCAGCATGCAGGCCATCATCGACCGCCACCCGGCCCCCGAGGGCTGGACCGTGGAGGCCGCCGCCCCCTTCTCGTCCGCCCGCAAGTGGAGCGGCGCCACCCTCACGGACAGCACCGGCGACACCCGCACCTGGCTGCTGGGCGCCCCCGACGTGCTGCTGCCGGCCGGGCACCCGGCGCTCGCCGACGCCGACGCGTACGGCGGCCAGGGCCTGCGGGTGCTGCTGCTCGCCCGCTGCTCGACGCCGCTGGACGCGCTGCTCGCCGACCCGTCCGCCGCGCCCGGCGCCGCCACCCCTGCGGCGCTTGTCGTGATCAAGCAGCGGATCCGCCCCGAGGCGCCCGAGACCCTGCGGTACTTCGCCGACCAGGGTGTCGACACCAAGGTCATCTCCGGCGACAACGCGCTGTCCGTGGGCGCCGTCGCCCGCGGCCTGGACCTGCCGGGCGCCGAGCACCCGGTGGACGCGCGCGCCCTGCCGGACGCCGAGCGGGAGCCGGAGGCGCTGGCCGACAAGGTCGAGCAGAACACGATCTTCGGCCGGGTCGGGCCGCAGCAGAAGCGCGACATGGTCACCGCCCTCCAGTCCCGCGGCCACACCGTGGCGATGACCGGCGACGGCGTGAACGACGTGCTCGCCCTCAAGGACGCCGACATCGCGGTGGCCATGGGCTCCGGCAGCCCCGCCTCGCGCGGCGTCGCGCAGATCGTCCTGCTCAACAACAACTTCTCCACGCTGCCGTCGGTCGTCGCCGAGGGCCGCCGGGTGATCGGCAACATCGAGCGGGTCGCGAACCTCTTCCTCACCAAGACGGTGTACTCGGCGCTGCTGGCGATCATCGTCGTGCTCGCCCAGGTGCCGTACCCGTTCCTGCCGCGCCACCTGACGCTGATCGGCTCGCTGAGCATCGGCATCCCGGCGTTCTTCCTGGCGCTGGCGCCGAACAAGGAGCGGGCGAGGTCGAACTTCGTGGGCCGGGTGCTGCGCTTCGCGATCCCCGCCGGCGCGCTCGCCGCCGTCGCCACGTTCAGCGCCTACCTGATGGCGCGCGGCGTGTACGACAACAACCTGGAGGCCGAGACCTCCGTCGCCTGCCTGACGCTGTTCCTCGTCGCGCTGTGGGCGCTGGCGATCATCTCCCGCCCGTACACCTGGTGGCGGCTGCTGCTGGTCGGCACGATGGGCTTCGCCTTCGCGGTGGTGCTGACCGTGCCGTTCCTCCAGGAGTTCTTCCAGATCAGCCTGGTGGGCACGCGGGCCCCGCTGACGGCGGTGGGCATCGCCGTCGCGGCCGGTGCGACGCTGGAGATCCTCTGGGCCTACCTGCGCCGCCAGGTCACCGCCGACTGACCGGGCCGCGGCCCGGGCTCCCGGCCCGCCGCACGACTCCCCACCGGGGAGCCGCGCGGCGGGCCGTTCCACTGACC
The DNA here is from genome assembly GCF_014156695.1 of Streptomyces durbertensis. Lineage (GTDB taxonomy): Bacteria > Actinomycetota > Actinomycetes > Streptomycetales > Streptomycetaceae > Streptomyces > Streptomyces durbertensis. The sequence goes on from NZ_WMLF01000179.1 coordinate 3,939, forward strand.
ACCGGCTCAGCTCCCGACGTACTCGCGCAGGTGGCGGGCGGTCAGCGTCTCGGCATCCGCGACGAGTTCGGCGGGTGTGCCGGTGAACACCACACGGCCGCCGTCGTGTCCGCCGCCAGGCCCGAGGTCGATGATCCAGTCCGCGTGGGCCATCACCGCCTGGTGGTGCTCGATGACCACCAGGGTGTTGCCGGCGTCCACCAGACGGTCCAGCAGCTCCAGCAGCTTGTCGACGTCGGCCAGGTGCAGACCGGTGGTCGGCTCGTCGAGCACGTAGGTGGCGGCCTTCTCCGCCATGTGGATGGCCAGCTTGAGCCGTTGGCGCTCGCCGCCGGAGAGGGTGGTCAGCGGCTGGCCGAGCCGGAGGTACCCGAGACCGACGTCCACCAGCCGCCCCAGTACGGCGGCGGCCTGCCCCGTGGGAAAGAACTCGTGCGCCTCGGTGACCGGCATCTCCAGCACCTCGCTGATGTTCTTCCCCCGCAGCCGGTACGCCAGCACCTCGGGCGTGAAGCGCCGGCCCTCGCACTCCTCGCAGACCGAGGCCACCCCGGCCATCATCGCCAGGTCCGTGTAGACGAGGCCGATGCCGTTGCACTTCGGGCAGGCGCCCTCGGAGTTGGCGCTGAACAGCGCGGCCTTGACGCCGTTCGCCTTCGCGAACGCCGTGCGGATGGGCGTGAGCAGGCCGGTGTAGGTGGCCGGGTTGCTGCGCCGGGAACCCCGGATCGGCGACTGGTCGGCGACCACCACACCCTCCCTTCCGGAGAGCGAGCCGTGGATCAGCGACGACTTGCCCGAACCGGCGACACCCGTCACCACGGTGAGCACCCCGAGCGGGATGTCGACGCTGACGTTCCGCAGGTTGTGCTGGTTCGCACCCGTGACGGAAAGCTGGCCGCGCGGCTCGCGTGTCCGCTCCCGCAGCCGGGTGCGGTGGTCGAGATGCCGCCCGGTGAGCGTGCCGGACGCGCGGAGCCCGGCGACGTCCCCGCTGTAGCAGACCCGGCCGCCGTCGCTCCCGGCGCCGGGACCGAGGTCGACGACGTGGTCGGCGATCGCGATGACCTCCGGCTTGTGCTCGACGACCAGCACGGTGTTGCCCTTGCCGCGCAGCCGCAGCAGCAGGTCGTTCATCCGCTGGATGTCGTGCGGGTGCAGCCCGACGGTCGGCTCGTCGAAGACGTACGTGACGTCGGTCAGCGGCGAGCCCAGGTGCCGCACCATCTTCACGCGCTGCGCCTCACCGCCGGAGAGGCTGCCCGAGGTGCGGTCCAGGCTGAGGTAGCCGAGACCGATCTCGACAAGGGAGTCCAGCAGGTGGCGGAGGTTCTTCAGCAGCGGCGCGACGGACGGGTCGTCGAGCCGGTGGACAAACGCGGCCAGGTCGCTGATCTGCATCGCCGCGCACTCGGCGATGTTGACGCCGTCGATCCGGGAGGCGAGCGCCGCCTCGTTGAGCCGGGTGCCGCCGCAGGCGGGGCAGTCGGCGAAGAAGACCGCCCGGTCGACGAACGCCCGGATGTGGGGCTGCATCGCGTCGCGGTCCTTGCTCAGGTACACCCGCTCGACCTTCACGACCAGGCCCTCGTAGGTGATGTTGTTCGACCCGATCCGCAGCTTGGTGGCGGGCTTGTGGAGGAAGTCCTCCCACTCGGCCGGGGTGAAGTCGCGCAGCTTCTTGTCCGGGTCGTAGAGCCCGGAGTGCGCGAGCGTCTGCCAGTACCAGGAGTCGACGGCGAAGCCGGGCGCGGTGATCGCGCCCTCGTTGAGCGACAGCTCCCGGTCCAGGATCTGGTCGAGGTCGATGGTGGAGACCTCGCCCAGGCCCTCGCACTCCGGGCACATGCCCTCGGCCGAGTTGAAGCTGAAGTGCGGGGAGGGGCCGGCGTGCGGGGTGCCGAGCCGGCTGAAGACGAGCCGCAGCATGGTGTACGCGTCCGTGGCGGTGCCCACGGTGGAGCGGGAGTTGGCGCCCATCCGCTCCTGGTCGACGACGATGGCGGCGCTGAGGTTGTGCAGCTCGTCCACGTCGGGCCGGCTCATGCTGGGCATGAACGACTGCACGAAGGCGGTGTACGTCTCGTTGATCAGCCGCCGCGACTCGGCGGCGATCGTGCCGAACACCAGCGACGACTTGCCGGACCCGGAGACGCCGGTGAAGACGGTCAGGCGGCGTTTGGGCAGGTCGACCGAGACGTCGCGGAGGTTGTTCTCGCGGGCGCCCCTGACGTGGATCGTGTCGTGGCCGTCGGGGTCGGGCTCGGGGACGGTGGTGTGGTGGCTGTCCGGACTGTCGTGGCTGCTGCGCATCCCGGCCCCCCAGGGCAGGTTGAGGCCGCCCGCGAGCCTGCGCGGGCGAACAGAAGGCGGTGGTCGCGGCCAACGTAACCGACCCCGCTGACAATCGGGCCGGGCGTCGGGACCCGGCCCGGTTGTCAGCGGGGTCGGGCGCGGGTCGGCGGGGTCGGCGGCGCTTGCGGCGGTGTGGCGGGGAAACCTAGGGTCCACGACATGTCGGCCGAAACCGCTCGTACGCGCACCCGTCTGACCGCCGAGGAGCGCAGGCGGCAGCTCATCGGCGTCGGGCTGAAGCTGCTGGTCACGCGGCCGATCCACGAGCTGTCGATCGACGAGGTCGCCGCCGAGGCCGGGATCTCGCGGGGTCTGCTGTTCCGGTACTTCCCGACCAAGCGGGACTACTACGTGGCGGTGGTGACGGCCGCCGCCCAGCGGGTGCTCAAGCACGCGCGGGCCCCGGAGGAGGCGCGCACGCCGCATGAGCGGGTGCGCGGCATCGTGGCCGGATTCGTGTCCTTCGTCCAGCGCCGCCGGGGGAACTACGTGGCGCTGGTCCGGGCCGGGGCGGGGGGCGACGAGAAGGTGCTGGAGGTCTTCGAGAACAACCGGCGGGTGATCGGCGAGCGGGTGCTGGAGGCGGTGGGCCGGCCCGCCGCCGACCCGTTCACCCGGCTGGTGGTGCGGGGCTGGTTGGCGATGGCCGAGGAGATGGCCATCGAGGCGGACGAGTCCACGGTGTCCGCGGAGGAGCTGGTGGACTTCCTGGTGGCGGGCCTGGAGCGGATGCTGGCGCCGCCGGGCGGCGAGTGACCGCGCGGCGGCCCGACGGCCGGAAGTCCGGCGGGCGGGTGGGGTGGCGTGCGACCGCGCTATTGAGCATTGCTCAGGAAGGCTCTAGCCTACGTACTCCCCGGTAGCCGACACAGGACGGTGCTGATCGTGGACTTCACTCCCTCACCCCGGGCGCGCGACTACACCGCACGCGTCGCCGACTTCGTCCGGACCGAGATCCAACCCCGGGAAGCCGACTACCACCGCGAGCTGCGCGGCCAGCCCGACCGCTGGGCCGTGCCGCCCGTCGTCGAGGAACTGAAGGCCAAGGCCCGCGCCGCCGGCCTGTGGAACCTGTTCCTGCCCGACCCGAAGATCGGCGCCGGGCTCACCGCGCTGGAGTACGCGCCGCTCGCCGAGGAGATGGGCCGCTCCCTCCTCGCCCCCGAGGTCTTCAACTGCAACGCCCCCGACACCGGCAACGCCGAGGTGCTCTACCACTACGGCAGCCCCGAGCAGCAGCAACGCTGGCTGGAACCGCTCCTCGCCGGCGAGATCCGCTCGGCGTTCTGCATGACCGAACCCGAGGTCGCCTCCTCCGACGCCACCAACATGGCCGCCACCGCCCGCATCGACGGCGACACCGTCGTGCTCGACGGCCGCAAGTGGTGGAGCACCGGCATCGGACACCCGCGTTGCCGCTTCCTGATCTTCATGGGCGTCACCGACCCCGACGCCGACCGGCACCACCGCCACTCGATGGTGCTCGTCCCGACCGACACCCCCGGCGTCCGGGTCGAACGCATGCTGTCCGTCTTCGGCTACCAGGACGAGCCCTACGGCCATGGCGAGGTCTCCTTCACCGACGTCCGGCTGCCGCTGGACGCGATCATCGCCGGGCCCGGACGCGGCTTCGAGATCGCCCAGGGCCGGCTCGGCCCGGGACGCATCCACCACTGCATGCGCATGATCGGCCTCGCCGAGCACGCCCTGGAACTCGCCTGTCGCCGCTCCCTCGACCGCACCGCCTTCGGCCGCCCCCTGGCCAACCTCGGCGGCAACCGGGAGCGCATCGCCCGCGCCCGCATCCGCGTCGAACAGGCAAGACTGCACGTCCTGCACACCGCCTGGCTGCTCGACCAGCACGGGCCGCTCGGCGCCTACGAGGCGTTGTCGCAGGTCAAGGCGGCCGTCCCCGAGATGGCCTACGACATCGTCGACATGGCCGTGCAACTGCACGGCGGCGCCGGGCTCTCCGACGACCTGCCGCTGGCCGCCGCGCTCGCCGGAGCCCGCGCCCTGCGCCTCGCCGACGGTCCGGACGAGGTCCACCTCGGCGTGGTCGCCCGCGCTGAACTCCGCCGCCACCGCGAGTCCGCCGAGGGAGGGGAGCCGTCATGAGCCGACGGGTGCTGGTCACCGGAGGCGCCTCCGGCCTGGGGCGCGCACTGGCCCGGCGGTACGCCGCGCTCGGCGCCCGGGTGGTCGTCGCGGACCTCGACCCGCCCGAGCGGCCGGTCGCCGCCGGCGTCGAGTCGCTGCGCCTGGACGTGCGCTCCGAGGAGGAGTGGCGGGCCGCCCGCGCGTGGTGCGCACGCGAGTGGGGCGGCCTGGACGTGCTCGTCAACAACGCCGGCGTCGCCGCCGCCGGACGGATCGAACGCCTCACCGCCGCCGACTGGGACTGGATACTCGACGTCAACCTGCGCGGCACGGTCAACGGCTGCCGGACCTTCGTCCCGCTGCTCAAGCGGCAGCGCAGCGGTCACCTCGTCAACGTCGCCTCGCTCGCCGGGCTGATGAACCTGCCCGGGATGGCCTCCTACAACGTCTCCAAGGCGGCCGTCATCTCGCTCTCCGACACCCTCCGCCACGAGCTGGCCCCCTACGGCGTGTCAACCAGCGTCGTGTGCCCGGGGTTTGTCCCCACCAACCTCGGCGCCGGGCTGCGCAGCCCGGACCCGGTCCTGGCCGCGTCCGCCGAACGGATGATCCGCAACGGGTCCGTCACCCCCGAGCAGTTGGCCGAGACGGTCGTGGCGGCCGTCGACCGGGGCCGGTTCCTCGTCCACACCCACCGCGAGGGACGCGTCGCCGCCACCCTGAAACGGCTTGTCCCGCCGCTCGCCGACCGGCCCGTCCGCCGTGCCTGGCAGCGCACCAGGGCCAAGCTCGACGCCCAGGACCGCGACGAACGCCCGGCCCCGGAGCAGCCGCAGGAACAGGGAGAGGACCGATGAACCAGCCCGGCCCGGTACGCGGCGAGGACGGCTTCGACGTGGCGCGCGTCGACGCCTGGCTGCGAGAACGGCTGCCCGAACTCACCGGCGGTCCACCCGAGATCGGCCAGTTCTCCGGCGGCGCCTCCAACCTCACCTACCTGCTGCGCTACCCCGGCACCGAACTTGTCCTGCGGCGGCCGCCGGCCGGCCGGAAGGCGTCCTCCGCCCATGACATGGCCCGCGAGTACCGGGTGCAGCAGGGCCTCGCCCCGGTGTTCCCGTACGTGCCGAAGGTGCGGGCGCTCTGCCAGGACCACAACGTCATCGGCTGCGACTTCTACGTCATGGACCGGATCGAGGGCGTGATCCCGCGCCGCAACGTGCCCCGGGAACTGGACCTCGGGCCCGCGCGCGCCCGCGTCCTGTCCGAACGGTTCGTCGACACCCTCGCCGAACTGCACGCCGTCGACGCGTCCGCCGCCGGCCTCGCCGACCTCGGCCGCGGCGAGGGCTACGTGCGGCGACAGATCGAGGGCTGGACCCGCCGCTACGGACAGGCCCGCACCTGGAACGTCCCGAGCTTCCATCACGTCACCCGCTGGCTCGCCGCGAACCAGCCGGCGGACGCGGCCGTCAGCGTCATCCACAACGACTGGCGGCTGGACAACCTCGTCCTCGACGAGGAGCTGCGCGTCGTCGGCGTGCTCGACTGGGAGATGGCCACCCTCGGCGACCCGCTCATGGACCTCGGCGCCGCGCTCGCCTACTGGGTGCAGGCCGACGACGGACGGCTCGCCGTCCGCACCCGCCGGCAGCCCAGCCACCTGCCCGGCATGCTCACCCGCGACGAGATCGTGCGGCGCTACGCCGAGCGAAGCGGGCTGCGGGTGGAGGGGTGGGCCTTCTACGAGGTGTACGGCCTGTTCAGACTGGCCGCCATCGCCCAGCAGATCTACTACCGCTACCACCACCGGCAGACCCGCAACCCCGCCTTCCGCCACCTGTGGACGGCCGTCCACCACCTGCACCGCCGGTGC
>NZ_WMLF01000018.1 GCF_014156695.1 Streptomyces durbertensis
GGTGGGGCGTCTTCGCGCATCTCGAACCAGATGACCTTGCCCTCGCCGCGCGGGTCGACGCCCCAGCCGCCGGCGAGCAGGTCCATCAGGACGAGGCCGCGACCGGAGGAGGCGAGTTCGCCGGGGTCGCGGCGGTGGGGGAGTTCGTCGCTGTGGTCGGAGACCTCGACGCGGAGGCGGCGGCTGCCGGGCTGGCCGGTGACCTCGGCGACCATCAGGGCGTCGTCCTCGGTGTGGATGAGGACGTTGGTCAGAATCTCGGAGAGCATCAGGACGGCGCCGTCCACGGCGGCGGCCGCCTCGGTGGCGTGCGGGCCGGCCGGGCCGGCGCCCGCGCCGGGGATGGACTCCGCGTCCGCCGGTGCCGCGCCCCAGTCGTAGAGCATCGCCTGGAGCTGGTGGCGGGCGTCGGCGACGCGGGAGGCGTCGGCCTGGGAGATGGTGAGCACGGTGCGGCGTGCGGTGGCGGGGCGGACGCCCTTCTCGCCGCGGCGTACGAGCAGCAGGGCGATGTCGTCCTCGCGGCGGTCGGTGAGCGGGCCGCGGGTGTGGTGGGAGGGCGGGCCGTGCACGGCCCGGACCAGTTCGTCGGCGATCTCCTCCAGGTTCGCCGTGCGGTGCCGGTCGAGGACCTCGCGGAGCCGTGCCCAGCCGGTCTCGGCGTCGTGGCCGCCGGTCTCGATGAGTCCGTCGGTGCAGACCAGCAGGGTCTCGCCGGGTTCGAGGACCAGCCGGGTGGTGGGGTAGTCGCCGTCGGCGCCGCCGCCGGTGAGGCCGGGGCCCGGGGTGATGCCGAGGGGGAGGCCGCCGGCGGTGGGGCGCAGCATGAGGGTGCCGTCGGCGAGCAGCACGGCCGGGTCGAGGTGGCCGGCGCGGGCGATGTCCATCGTGCCGAGCAGCGGGTCGGCCTCGATGTAGAGGCAGGTGGCGAAGCGGTCGTCGACGGGTTCGCCGTCCGGGGCGCTGGCGGCGGCGGAGGAGGCCATGCCGGCGAGGAAGCGGGAGGCGCGGGAGAGCACGGCCTCGGGGCGGTGGCCCTCGGCGGCGTAGGCGCGCAGCGCGATGCGCAGCTGCGACATGATGCCGGCGGCCCGTACGTCGTGGCCCTGCACGTCGCCGATGACCAGCGCGGTCCGGCCCGAGGGCAGCGGGATCACGTCGTACCAGTCGCCGCCGACCTGGAGGCCGCCGCCGGTGGGGACGTAGCGGGCGGCGACGGTCAGGCCCTTGACGTCGGGCGCCCCGGCGGGCCGCATGGTGCGCTGGAGGCCGTCGGCGAGCTCCCGCTCGCTCTCGTGCAGGTAGGCGCGGGAGAGCGCCTGGGCGAGCATCCGCGCGACGGTGGTCAGCACCGCCCGCTCGTCCGGGCTGAACGCGGCGGGCTGGGCGAACGCCGCCATCCAGGCCCCGGTGGTGCGGCCGGCGACGACCAGTGGCAGGAACGCCCAGGACTGCCGGTTGAAGCGTTCGGCGAGCGGCCAGGTCGTGGGGTAGCGGCGCTGGTACTCGGCGGGACTGGTGAGGTAGACGGCCCGGCCGCTGCGGACCACGTCGGCGGCCGGGTACGGGGTCTCCAGCGGCATGTCGAGGAACGGCAGCTCGGCGCCGTCCTCGCCGTGCCCGTGGTGGCCGATGACGGACAGCCGGTCGCCGTCCACGCCGAAGACGGCGAGCCCGTCGGGGCTGAAGCCGGGCATGGACAGCGCGGCAGCGACCCGCAGCACCTCGCTGGTGGAGCGGGCCTCGGCGAGGGCCCGTCCGGCGTCCAGCAGGAACGCCTCGCGGGAGCGGCGCCAGTCGCCGGTGACCTGGGTCTGGCCCTCGGAGGGTTCGGCGACCTCCGTCACCGTCCCGACCAGCGTGAACGGCGCGGAGTCCCGGCCGCGGCCGGGGTCGCCGCGGGGTTTGAGCCGGGTGCGTACGGTGCGCAGCACCGAGCCGTCCCGGTCCACGACCCGCATCATCGCCTCCGCGATCCGCCCCTCGGCGACGGCCAGCGTGATGATGCCGTTCAGCTCGACGAAGTCGACGACGTGGAAGCAGGCCCGCAGCGCGGACTCGGCGGCCCTCACCGGTCGGCCCGCGTCGGGGGAGAGCCCGAGGAGGCGCGCGGCCGTGGCATCGAGAATGATCTGCCGGGCCGCGTGATCCCAGGTCCAGATGCCGGTCCCGGTGGCGGCCAGCACGTCCTCGGTGCGCATACGCCCCACTTTATGGACAAGGTCCCGCTCGCGCCCGGCAGCGACCGCCGGGCGGTACCCTGATAGGCGGCTCACGCCGGATCCGCCACACACGGATCCGCCCGGATCCGCCACACACGGATCCGCCACCCGGATCCCCGCCGGCCCGGCCGGCCGATCCGCCGACCCGAACCCACTACCTTGGATGAACTGATGCACCGGTACCGGTCCCACCACTGCGGCGAGCTTCGCGCGCAGGACATCGACACCGACGTCCGGCTGAGCGGCTGGCTGCACAATCGGCGCGACCTGGGCGGCATCCTGTTCATCGATCTCCGCGACCACCACGGTCTGGTCCAGCTGGTGGCCCGCCCCGGTACGGCCGCGAACGAGGCGCTGAGCTCGCTCAGCAAGGAGAGCGTCGTCCGTGTCGACGGCAAGGTCGTCGCCCGCGGCGCGGAGAACGTCAACCCGGAGCTGCCGACCGGCGAGATCGAGATCGAGGTCGACGAGGTCGAGGTGCTCGGCGCGGCGGAGCAGATCCCGTTCACGATCAACGCCGAGGACGGCGTCAACGAGGAGAAGCGGCTGGAGTACCGCTTCCTCGACCTGCGCCGCGAGCGCATGCACCGCAACATCATGCTGCGCACCGCCGTGATCTCCGCGATGCGGCAGAAGATGACGGCGCTCGGCTTCAACGAGATGGCCACCCCGATCCTGTCCGCGACCTCGCCCGAGGGCGCGCGGGACTTCCTGGTGCCGTCCCGCCTGCACGCCGGCCGCTTCTACGCGCTGCCGCAGGCGCCGCAGCAGTTCAAGCAGCTGCTGATGATCGCCGGCTTCGACCGCTACTTCCAGATCGCGCCCTGCTTCCGGGACGAGGACGCCCGCGCGGACCGCTCGCCGGGCGAGTTCTACCAGCTCGACGTCGAGATGAGCTTCGTCGAGCAGGAGGACGTGTTCCAGGTCATCGAGAAGGTGATGACCGAGCTGTTCCAGGAGTTCGGCGGCGGCCGCGAGGTCACCACGCCGTTCCCGCGCATCCCGTTCCGCGAGGCCATGCTGCGGTACGGCTCCGACAAGCCGGACCTGCGCGCCCAGCTGGAGCTGGTCGACGTCACGGACGTGTTCGCCGGTTCCGAGTTCAAGGCGTTCGCCGGCAAGCACGTCCGCGCGCTGCACGTCCCGGACACCGCCGACCAGCCGCGCAAGTTCTTCGACCAGATGGGTGACTTCGCCGTCGAGCAGGGCGCGAAGGGCCTGGCCTGGGTGCGCGTCGGCGACGACAGCTCGCTGACCGGCCCGATCGCCAAGTTCCTCACCGAGGAGAACGTCAGCGCGCTGCTGACCGCGCTCGGCGCCAAGCCCGGTTCGGCGATCTTCTTCGGTGCCGGCGACTTCGACGAGGTCTCGAAGATCATGGGCGCGGTGCGGGTCGAGGCCGCCCGGCGCGCCGGGCACTTCGAGGAGAACGTCTTCCGCTTCTGCTGGATCGTCGACTTCCCGATGTTCGAGAAGGACGAGGAGACCGGGAAGATCGAGTTCTCCCACAACCCGTTCTCCATGCCGCAGGGCGGCCTGGACGCGCTGGAGAACATGGACCCGCTGGACATCCTCGCCTGGCAGTACGACATCGTCTGCAACGGCATCGAGCTGTCCTCCGGCGCCATCCGGAACCACGAGCCGGAGGTCATGTACAAGGCGTTCGAGATCGCCGGCTACTCCCGGGAGGACGTGGAGCGCGAGTTCGGCGGCATGCTGCGGGCGTTCAAGTTCGGCGCCCCGCCGCACGGCGGCATCGCGCCGGGCGTGGACCGCATCGTGATGCTGCTCGCCGACGAGCCGAACATCCGCGAGACGATCGCCTTCCCGCTCAACGGCAACGCCCAGGACCTCCTCATGGGCGCCCCCAGCGAGGTCGACGAGGCCCGCCTGAAGGAACTGCACCTGTCGATCCGCAAGCCGCAGGTGAAGTAGTGAAGTAGTCCCGGCGACACTCACGGCGAAGGCCGGCTCCCGGAAGCGGGAGCCGGCCTTCGCCGTGTGTCCGGCGTCGAACGGGGTGTCGTGCGGGGGCCTGGGCGGCGCCGGTCAGGCCGCCGTGTCGGCGCCGAAGCGCTCGCGGTACGCGGCCAGGTCGTCCTCGGTGATCTTGGCGAAGAGCACCGGCGGCACGGTGAACGGGGTGCCGGCCGGCACGGCGTCCAGCGCGGCGGCGGCCTCGTGGCCGACCCACGTCGCCGTGTCGTCGGCCAGGTCGAACGCCTGCCGCATGGCCCGCGCCGAGGCGGGGATGAACGGCTCGGAGACAACCGCGTACAGGTGGATCAGGTTCATCGCGGTGCGCAGGGTGAGCGCGGCGGCGTCCTGGTCCGTCTTGATCTCCAGCCAGGGGGCCTTCTCCTCCAGGTAGGAGTTGCCGGCGCTCCACAGCGCGCGCAGCGCCTGCGCGGCCTTGCGGAACTGCAGCGACTCCATGTGCTGCTCGTACTCGCCGAGCAGCCGGCTGATCTCGGCGCCCAGCTTGCGCTCGGCGTCACCGGCCTCGGCGCCGGCCGGCACCTCGTCGCCGAACCGCTTGCGGGAGAAGGACAGCACCCGGTTGACGAAGTTGCCGAGGGTGTCGGCCAGGTCCTTGTTCACCGTGGCGGAGAACAGCTCCCAGGTGAAGCTGGTGTCGTCGGACTCCGGGGCGTGCGACATCAGGAAGTAGCGCCAGTAGTCGGCGGGCAGCAGCTCCAGGGCCGCGTCGGTGAAGACGCCGCGCCGCTGCGAGGTGGAGAACTTGCCCCCGTAGTACGTCAGCCAGCTGAACGCCTTGACGTAGTCGACCTTCTTCCACGGCTCGCGGGTGCCGAGCTGGGTGGCGGGGAACATCACCGTGTGGAAGGGGACGTTGTCCTTGGCCATGAACTCCGTGTACCGGACGTCGGAGGCCGCGTCGCCGTACCACCAGGACTGCCAGTCCCGGTTCGCCGGGTCCTGGTCCGCCCACTCCTTCGTGGCGCCGATGTACTCGATCGGGGCGTCGAACCAGACGTAGAACACCTTGCCTTCGGCGGCCAGTTCGGGCCAGGCGTCGGCCGGCACCGGCACGCCCCACTCCAGGTCGCGGGTGATGGCCCGGTCCTGGAGGCCCTCGGTGAGCCACTTGCGGGCGATGGACGACGCCAGGGTCGGCCAGTCGCCGCCGACCTCGTCGATCCACGCCTCCACCTCGCCTGCCAGCGCGGACTGCAGGAGGAAGAGGTGCTTGGTCTCGCGGACCTCCAGCTCGCTGCTGCCGGAGATCGCCGAGCGGGCGTCGATCAGGTCGGTCGGGTCCAGGACCCGGGTGCAGTTCTCGCACTGGTCGCCGCGCGCCTTGTCGTAGCCGCAGTGCGGACAGGTGCCGACGATGTAGCGGTCCGGCAGGAAGCGGCCGTCGGCGAGCGAGTACACCTGGCGGACGGCCCGCTCCTCGATGAAGCCGTTCTCCTTCAGGCTGCGCGCCACCCGCTGGGTGATCTCCACGTTCTGCGGGGAGGAGCTGCGGCCGAAGTAGTCGAAGCGCAGCCCGAATCCGTCGTACACGGCCTTCTGCGCGTCGTGCTGCTGGGCGCAGAACTCGGCGACGGGCAGGCCCGCCTCCTTCGCGGCCAGCTCGGCGGGGGTGCCGTGCTCGTCGGTGGCGCAGATGTACAGCACGTTCTCGCCGCGCTGGCGCAGGTAGCGCGCGTAGACGTCGGCCGGGAGCATGGACCCCACCATGTTGCCCAGGTGCTTGATCCCGTTGATGTAGGGAAGGGCGCTGGTGATGAGGTGTCGAGCCATTGCGGCTGCTCCCAATTCGGTTACCGTGAGTGACTGTCGGCTCGGAGGAGCCGGCTCGTATGGTATCCGAGGCGGTCGACGCGCCCGCCCGCCTTTTCGCCTGCCGGAACGGGTCCGCCGCCGGTCGGAAGCAGGTCCGCCGCCGATCGGAAGCAGGCCCGCCGCGGGTCGGGAGCGCGGCTCAGCCTGTGCGTAACGCGGCGGTGGCGGGGAGCCGCAGGGGTACGCGGGCGGCGGCGGCCGGGTGCAGGGCGTGCGCGGTGGCGAGCAGCCGTACCGCGTGGGCGACGGACGTCAGCGTGGTGTGCCGGTGCCAGCCGGGGTACGTGCGGCCCTCGAAGTCGCGGACGCCGACCTCGTCGGTGATGTCCACCAGGTCGCGGTCGACGCGGCGGGTGAGCTTGGTGAGCCGCAGCAGTACGCCGGAGGGGGCGTCGACGAGGTCGGTGAGCCAGAAGCGGGAGGGGCGCCCCCCGGCCTTGTCCCACTCGCCGACGAGGACAAGCGGCCGCTCGCCGACGCCGGTCCGGCGGACCGCGCCGCCGGTGAGGTTGACGGGGACCTTCGCGACGAGGCTGGTGCGGACGAGCCCGGAGGCCGGGTCGGTCCACTCCACCGCGCGCCGCAGCCGGTGGACGGCGGACATCACGTGGTGGGCGGCGACCGTGCGCCGGCGGTAGCCGGACAGCGCGATGTCGGCGGGGGTACCGACGTCGGTGTCCGCGCCGATCCGCACGACAAACGGCAGACCGGCGGCGCTGAGCACCGTGACGGCCGCGGTGGAGGCGCCCTCGGGGGCGGCACCGGCGGCGCCGTCGGGGGAGAGGTCGAGGACGATGGGGCGGCGGGTCAGGCCCCAGCCGGCGGCGACCTCCAGCGCGGTGTTCGCGGCGGCGCCGTCGGGCGTGAGCCGGGGCTCGTCGTCGGGGATGCCGCCCTCCCGCCGCCGGGTGGGGCTGTCGAGCCACTCGACGGGGATCCGCAGGCGCCAGTTGACCGGCGTGCTCGCGACCTCGTTGGCGAGCCAGAGGCCGTGTGCCTCCTGGCAGTTGACGGGGCTGCCCAGGCCGGGCAGGGCGCGTCTGGCGACGCCGACGGAGTGCGAGCCGGCCTTCGGGATGACCAGCGGGCGCACCACCCAGGCGGTCGGCCGCAGCGCGCTCTCCATGTGGCGGGCGAGCGCGGCGCGGACGTCGGACCACGGCCACGTGGAGCAGCTGACGAAGTGCTGCAGGCTCTGTTCGACCGCGGCCGTGCTGGGGTGGTCGTCGGCGTCGCCGCGGGTGCGGGCGGCGATCTTGCGGATGGACTTGCGGCCGGGGACGGTGAGCAGGCCGAGCACGTACTGTTCGGCCTTCCGCCGCTGGTCGCTGCGGCGCAGCGACGCGAACACGGTCGGGCACAGCTCGCGGGCCACGGCCTCCGAACCGAGGTCTCTGACGGTTGACACGCGTGCGTTCACAACGTCCCCCTTGCCTGTTCCGACAGGGACCGGGGAGTGGCTCCCCGTCGAGTGGGCCGCGGAGCCGGTGGTGGCAGGGCGAGATCAGGTACTCCGCGAGATGCGCAACAGAGGTGACTGTAACAAACCGACCTGGCAGTTTGTAGCGGTAGGAAGCGGACTTTCCACGCCCTGTGAGCGGACACGCGAGGGCGGTCCGCGTCCCGCTGCCTGTCGCCTGTGTGAAAATGCCGCTCTCATCTGCGGAAATGTGACGGCAGGCCCTGCTCGGGGCGGAGGGGCGGGATCCCCGGGCGAGAAGGGAGAGAAAGCTTACGTACATCCGTCGGGTGGGCGACCGAGCAATTGACATACCGTTGATGCTGTTTTTAACTGGGGGACAGATCCCCAGGTGGGCGGTGTCGTCCGGAGTCGGCCGGTGACGTTCGGAGTCGTTCGCAGCCGCCACAGCGTCCCTCCCCGGCTCCCCGGTGGGCCGGGACGGCCGAAGGAAGTCCCATGAGACAGGAGAGGGCGGAGCGGACCCGGTCCGCGCTTGTGCTGGCCGCTGCCGGCCAGTTCGACCGGCAGGGCTACGAGCGCACGACCCTCGCCGACGTCAGCCGGCGTGCCGAGGTCAGCAAGGGCGCACTGTCGTTCCACTTCACCAACAAGGCGGAACTGGCCGACACGGTCCAGTCCTTCGGGTGCGCCAAGGCGAGGGTCTGGCTCGCCCGCCTGCGGGAGCGTGAACAGCCGGCGCTCCAGACGCTCGTCGACATGACACACGTCATCGTCCGCCAGTTGCACGAGGACGAGTTGACGCGCGCCGGGGTGCGGCTGACCAGCGAGCGGGAGACGCCGTGCGAGTCGCCGCTGCACCTGCCGGCGGTCTGGCAGGCGGTGTTCCGGCGGGTCGCGACGGACGCCGTCGCGGACGGCAGCCTCTCGCCGGGGCGGTCCCCCCGCACGGTCGCCGCGCTCGCGCTGTCCCTCGTGATGCACGAGCAGGTGCGGGCGCGGAAGGTGGATGACGGGGAGCACGCCCGGCTGACCGACATGTGGTCGCTGCTGCTGCCCTCGCTGGAGGGGACGCGGACGGGATCGGGGTGGCGGCCGCGGGCGGGCGGTACGGAGGTGGCCGGAGGTCTTCCGGTCACCGGGTAGCCGCCCGCCCTTCGGCGGGCTCCCGGGCGCGTCCGGCTCAGCCGACCTGGTCAGCCGACCTGGTCGGCCGACCTGGTCAGTCGACCTGGAAGGGGTCCTCGCCGGTGGCGTCGCGCAGGGAGGCGGTGAAGACCGTCTCGCCGTCCTGCTCGCCGGTGACGCGTACGGCCGCCGAGGCGGCCCCCCGCGCCGGGGCGTACTCGGTGCGCAGCAGGCACGGCGAGTCGAACTCGGCGTAGCGGTTGAACGCGGAGGTCAGCAGCACGGGGTGGAACGGTGCGGGATGGGCGACCGCGGAGGCCGCCTGGCAGGCCGCCTCCAGCAGCACCATCCCGGGAACGTGGTCGACAGGGTGGTCGAACAGGGTGGCGTGGCCGGTGTCGACGCGGAGGCAGAAGACGGCCGGGTCGAGGGTCGGCGAGAGCACGATGTCGTGCGGGCTGTGACGGCCGACGTAGGGCGGGTGGAGCGGCGCGGTCCGCTCGAAGGCCGGCGTCCGCGGCGCCTGGTCGGCGCGCAGCCGGGCGTCCCGCAGGCGCTGGTAGACGCGAGGGGAGACGCTGGCGAAGTCGGCGCCGCCGACGGCGACGGTGCGGCCCTGGGCGCGCAGGGTCAGTTCGGCGCGGAACCCGGTCACGTTGGTGCCCTTGCGTCGCAGGTCGGAGCAGTGCGCCGTGAGGTCGACGTTGGTGGGTGTGGGTCCGACGCGCAGTCCGTCCAGGCTGGTGCGGTAGTGCATCCCGTGCATGACGAAGTGGTGGCCGAAGGGTATGCCGTACTCGGCATGCGCGAGAACAAAAACGGACTGTCGGATTGTTTCGGCGACAAGCGTCGGCGAGTGGTGGGCCGCGGTGGGCGGCGTGAAGAAACTGTGCGACCGCGGCCACTGGGCGGAGAGGGCGAAGCGGTTCTCGCCGCGTCGCGCCCAGCCGGTGAGGAAGACCTCGCTGAGGGCCGCGCGGTGGACCAGTTCGCGCGGCACGGTCGCGGAGTGGCCGAGATGGCCCGGGGACCCGGTGGGCCCGTCGGCTCCTGCGACTCCGGCGTCTCCGGCGGCTCTGTCCGTCCGGTCCCGCGGATCGAGGACGAGGGGGGTGGCACTGCTTCCAGGGGGTGCGAGCACGCTGCTCTTCATGGCTGCTCCGATGAGGTCGGTTTCTGCTACCCGGGAGGGGTCGTGCCATGCGCTGACGAGTACAATAAAAACTGGCCGGTCTCTTTTCAATGGGTATGCGGATACTTCGTGTGATGCCCGGACTGTCGGAAGATCGTCAGGGGGAGGCGGTTGGCGCGGAACAGGAGTTGCGATGGCACAGCAGGAGCGGGCGCTACGGACGCGGGCGGCCATCGTCCGGGCCGCGGCCGAGGTGTTCGGCGAGATCGGCTACGAGGTGGCGACGATCGCCGACGTCCTCAAGGCGGCGGGGGTCACCAAGGGGGCCCTCTACTTCCACTTCGCCTCCAAGGCGGAACTCGCCCAGGCCGTCATCGACGCCCAGGCGACCGCGCTGCCCGACCTCCCCGACCAGCCGATAAAGCTGCAACTGCTGGTTGACCAGGGCATGTTGCTCGCCCACATGCTGGGCCACGACCCGCTTGTCCAGGGCAGCGTCCGCCTCACCATCGAACAGGCCGGAAGAGGCGGCCCGGACCGCAGAGGCCCCTACCTCAACTGGACGGAGGTCACCGTGCGGCAGCTCCAGGACGCCCAGCGGCAGGGCGAGTTGCTTCCCCATGTGCAACTGGAGGACGTGGCACGCCTCCTCGTCGGATCGTTCGCCGGAGTACAGGGCATGTCCAAGGCTCTGACCGACTACGCCGACCTCGCCGACAGAATCGCGACCCTCTACCAGAGCGTGTTGGCGACCGTGGCGCTGCCCGCCGTGCTCGGCCGGCTCGACATGGCACCCCAACGCGGCGCGCGACTCATGCAGTTGATCGAGGCCGAGCGGGCGGAGGCCGCGCGGACGGGCGCCCCCGGCACCGGCCCGCAACAGGCGGGGTCGGCATGACAACCGTGATCACCGGCGCCACCGGGACCGTGGGTCGCGCGGTCGCCGCCCGGCTCGCCGCCGACGGGCGTCCCGTGCGGCTGCTGAGCCGCAGGCCGGAGGCGGCGGGCGCGCTCGCCGGCCGGCGCGGCGTCGAGACCGTCGCCGTCGACCTCGGCGACGGCCCGGCGCTGCGCGGCGCGTTGGCCGGGGCCCGCGCCCTGCTGGTGATCACCGCGGACCCGCTGCGACCCGATCACGACCGGAACCTCGTCGAGGCCGCCGGGGAACTGCCCGAGCGTCCTCGCCTGGTGAAGCTCTCCGCCCTGGCCGTGACCGACCCCGAGGCCGACGACCTCATCACCCGCTGGCAGCGGCGCAACGAGGAGCTGGTGACGTCCAGCGGACTGCCGTGGACCCTGCTCCGCCCCCGCGCGTTCATGAGCAACACGCTCTCCTGGGCCGCCGACATCCGCGCCCGCCGCGTCGTGCGCGCGCTCGGCGGCGACGCCCGCAACGCCTGCGTCGACCCCCGGGACATCGCGGCGGCGGCGGTCGCCGCCCTCACCTCGCCCGGCCACGACGGCCGCGCCCACCACCTCACCGGCCCGGCCGCGATCTCCCCCGCCGAGCAGACCGACCAGCTCGGCAGGCTGCTCGGCGTCCCCCTGGAGTACCGGGAACCGAGCCGCGCCGAGGCCGCCGAACGCCTGGCGGCCCGCTACCCGGAACCGGTCGTGGAAGCCCTCCTCGCGTCCGCCGACCGGATGCGGGCCGGAGGCAAGCAGCGGGTGGAGGACGGCGTCCGGGCGGCCACCGGCCGCGAGCCCGCCTCCTTCGCCGCCTGGGCGGCGGACCACCTCCCCGCCTTCCGCCCCGCGGAGGCGTAGCCGCACCGCGGCGGGGGGCGTCGGCGGACGGGCGGCGACGCGCAAACGCCCTCTCCGGCCCGTGGGACCGGAAGAGGGCGCTGGCGGGACGGGCGTGAGCCGGGGCGTCAGGCCTTGATGCCGACAAAGCGGCCCATGGCGGCGGCCGCGTGGTCGACAAACGCGGCCGGGTCCTCGCCGAACGCGGCGATGTGGCCGAAGACGGAGAAGCTTGTCATGCCGAAGAGCTGCGTCCAGGCGATGAGCAGTCGGCCGATGACCGGCTCGGGCAGCCCCTCGGCCATGCCCTCGGCCAGTCCGCGCACCGCCGCCGCCACCGGCTCGGGCAGCGGCTCCGGCTCCCCGGAGGTGAGCGCGTCGGCCTCGGCGGCGTCCCGCAGGGAGCCGATCAGGGCGAACGCGGTGCGGGCGCCGGCCACCATGGTCTCCGGCGGGGCGTCGTAGCCGGGGATGTTGGTGCCGTAGATCAGCTCGTACTCGTACGGGTTGTCGGTCGCCCAGTCGCGGACCGCGCGGCACACCGCCACCCAGCGGTCGAGGGGCTGCGCGGCAGCCTCGCGGACCTGCGCCAGCGCCTGTTCGGCGCGCTCGCCCATGCCGTCGTAGGCGTCGACCACCAGCGCGGTCAGCAGGTCGTCGCGGGTGGCGAAGTGGGCGGCGAACTCGTCCTCGGACAGGCCGAGTTCGGCGCGCACGGAGTCGGGGGTGAGGACAAGCGCGCCGCGCTGGTGCAGCTGCCGGGTCGCCTCCGCCTTGATGGCGGCCGGGTTGGTGGTCATGCCCCCACCGTGCACGCCGGGCGGGGCGGCCGCCACCGCCCCGCCCGGACTTCGTCACCTCGCGGTACTCGGCGTCAACGCGCCGACCGGGCCCTCACCCCCAGTCGGCGGACACGCCCGTCGTGCGCGGGCCCAGCAGCCGCACGGTGACCGCGACGATCACCATGGCCAGCGCGACCGTGGTGAACAGCCACACCGGCCCGGCGGCGTCCAGCACCGGCAGCAGCGCGAACGGGATCGCCGCCGCGCTGAGCTTCGACAGCGAATAGGCGGTGCCCGAGGCGCTGGCCCGGATGTCCGTCGGGTACTGCTCGGCGAGGTAGACGTGCGAGACGGTCGAGAACACGTTGCTGAGCAGGGTGAACGCGATGCCGAACGCGACGATGACGGGTGCGCTGCCGGCGAACGCGAAGCCCATCCCGCAGGCCGCCATCAGCAGCGACGAGACCATCACCAGCATCCGCCGCTCCACCCGTTCCATGATCGGAACCGACAGCAGCGAACCGAGCGGATAGCCCAGGTAGGACATCGCGGCGAACCCGATGCTCTCCAGCACGCCGAAGCCCTTGGCGCCCAGCACCAGCGGCGCCAGACTCCCGAAGCCGTAGTAGCCGACCACGGACAGCCCGCACAGCACCCACAGCATCACCGTGCGGCGGCGGAAGCGCGGACTGAACAGCTCCCGCAGCCCGGCGCCGCGCGTCGGGACGCGCTTCGGCGCCGGCGCCGGCTCGGCCAGCTTCGCGCCGCCCGCCACGGCCTCGTCCTCCATGGCGGTGACGATGCGGTCGGCCTCGGCGTGCCGGCCGCGCGTCTCCAGCCAGCGCGGCGACTCCACCATGCCGCGCCGCATGATCCACACCACGGCCGCGCCGAGCGCGCCGAGCACGAAGAGCCAGCGCCAGCCGTCGACGCCCAGCGGCGTGAGCGGCACCAGCCACAGCGCGGCGAAGCCGACCGCCGGCACCCCGCAGAAGCAGATCGTGTACGCCCACGCGGTGAACCGGCCGCGCTTGTTGGCCGGCAGCGTCTCCGACAGGTAGCAGTCGGACAGCGCCTGTTCGGCGCCGATGCCCATGCCCGCGATGAACCGGGTGACGATGAGCCACGCCGCGTTCGGCGAGAACGCGCCGAGCAGCGTGAAGAACGAGTACAGCCCCAGGTTGATCATGAACGCGCGGCGGCGGCCGAACCGGTCGCCGACCCGCCCGAGGAGGATCGACCCGAAGAACTGCCCGAGGAACGCCGACGCCAACGCCAGTTTCAGCGCCGTGCCGTCCATCGCGAACTCGGTCTGCACGACCTTCGCGATGGTGCCCGACAGGTTGTTGTCGAAGCTGTCGAAGAACAGCCCGACGCCGATGACCAGCGTCAGCCTGCGGTGCGTGGGCGTGATCGGCAGCCGGTCCATACGGGGACCGACCCCCGGCTTCTCACCCGCGGCCGTTCCCACGGCCTGAGGCGCGGGCGCCGCCGGCGCGGCGCCCGCTCGTTGGACGATCGACATCAGGACGCCTGCCTTGCTCTGATCGGGGCCGCCACCTCGTCGAGGAACGTCGCGACCTCACGGTAGGAGCGGAAGAAGCCGACCTCCTTGTACGGGATACCGCGCTCGGCGCAGTACTCCATGGTCAGCTCCCGCGCCCTGGGCAGACTCCGCTGCGGCATCGCGGGGAACAGGTGGTGCTCGATCTGGTAGTTCAGCCCGCCGTAGACGAAGTCCATCAGCCAGGACGGGCGGATGTTGCGGGAGGTGAGGACCTGGCGCTCCAGCCAGTCCAGCGTCTCCTCCTCGCCGTCCCGCAGCTCCATGCCCTTGTGGTTCGGCGCGAAGATCATGCCGAAGTAGACGCCCTGCGCGGCCTGTTGGACGACGATGAACGCGACCGCCTGCAGCGGCGTCAGCACCCAGAACACCGCGCCCAGGTACAGCGCGGCACGGGCCGCGATGATCGAACCCTCCAGCACCGGCTGGCGGACCTGCCGCCGCGCGATGTTCCGGTAGGCGGTCATCTGCATCTTGAACAGCTCGCACACCAGCAGCAGGAAGAACAGCACACCCTGGTGGCGCACGATGAAGCGTTGCCTGCGGGTGCGGCTGGCGTACTGCTTGCGGTCGAAGATCGCGGTACGACGGCCGATGTCGGGATCGAGGTCCAGGTGGTTGGGGTGCGAGTGGTGGCGGTTGTGGTGGTTCACCCACCAGCCGTAGCTGATGCCGTTGACGAAGTTCGCGTGGAACAGGCCCACCGCCGTGGCGAGCCGCTTGCTGCGGAACATCGCCTTGTGCCCGGCGTCGTGCCACATGAACGACGACTGGCCGCCGCAGAACCCCATCCACACGGCGACGAGCAGCGTCCACCAGCTCGCGCCCACCAGGACGAACGCGGTGAGCCCGGCGACCAGCAGCGAGGTGTTCAGGGCGAGCTTTCCGACGTAGTAGCGCGGCCGCAGATCGAGCAGGCCCTCGGCCTTGACCCGCCGCAGCAGCTCGGCGAACGTCGCGGACTGGCCCGGTTCCGCACCGGGCGGCGCCCCCTTGGCGGGAGCGGTTGTGGTTCTCTGCGCGGACTGCATAGAGGTGATCTCCTTGTGTCGCAGCGCCGGGGAGGTCGCACCACGCTCGTCAACCCACCTGATAACGCGCTGACCACCGTCTGACGCCCACCCCGCAGCCGGCCGGTCCACCGGTTTCCGTGCCACCCCGGCCCCGCCCCGTGCCCGCGCCGCGCGGAGGCGCTGCCGCTGTGGACGCCCCTGGCGCCGGTCCCGGTCGCGGGTGCCGCTTGTTGCCGCGCTTGTGGTCCTCCTCGGCGAAGCCGGCCGCTCCGCCCGAGCCCGCGCCGCCCGCGTCGGCGGAAACAGGCGTCCCCCACGGCGGCTGTCGCTGCTCGGGCAGACCGGTGGCGTCAGGATGCTCGGCCTCGGCCTCCCGGTGGCACTCACCGGCCGCGCGGGCTGAACCGGGGCGCGGCGGCAAGCAGGCACACATCGAGTCGCGAACGACCTGAACTTCCGGCGCCGCTCGGAGGGTCGGCCCGCAGGGCGCGCGACGCACCGGGCAGAGGCGCTGACCTGGCAGCGCGCCCAGGGCTTCCAGTGCGACTGGCCTCCGGTGACCGACCCGCAGCACCGCCCCCGGAAAACCCATTCCTCAACAAAAGCTCAAAGGTCTCGACTCGCCCTCGGGCGCCGCCGTATCGTCGAGATCGACCGCTGGGGCGTGCGGCCACGAGGAAAGCCTGATGACCGCATTCGCGTCGCAATTTCAGGCGTAGCATAGAAATACCGGCCCGGAATTCTCTTCGGGCCGGAGCGACGCTTTTTCGGAAACGCGCAGCCGGCCTTCATTGAAAATCTTCCGCAAAGGGAATCTTTGCGCACGAAAAACCTCCGCCGGAATGATGCTCCCGGCGGAGGTGGTGAGCGGAGGCCCGGGGGAGGGTCTCCGCCCACAGCTCAGTGGATCAGTAGTAGCTCACGGTCGCGATGTGTACCGGGCTCATGCTCTTCACGCGGACCTCGAGCATCGACATGGTGTTCGGGTCCCACTTGATCTTCCCGTCGCCCTTCTTGCCGCAGCCCACGGACTGCCACTCCCTCGGCTTACGGTCGTCCCCCATCCTGGCCTGCACACACGCCGACTGGTTGGTGCCGCTCTGGACGCTCCAACGGACGGGCATGGACTTCTCCGTCGGGGCGCTGGTGCGGGAGCAGGTCTTGGAGACCTTGCCCCACTTGAACGGCAGTCCGACCGCCTTGCCGCTACAGCGCAGCGCTCCGACGTCCGCCGCCTGGTCGGCGGAGGCCTCCGCGACGGCCGGCGCCACCGGGGCCTGCTCGGCGGCGCCGGCCGTCGGTGCGGCCGCAAGCAACGTTGGCACCAGCAGCAGCGGCGCGGCAATCGCGAACCGGCGCCCGTTCCGAACTCGATCAGTCATAGCAGTTTTCATTTGTCTCCCCTTGTTCTCGCCGGCCTGGTCAGGGTCGGCGATGCTGCTTTTGCTTGAACGGCGAGAACGTTACCAGTGGGGCCAGTTAATGTCCATCGGGTACCTGCAGAATAACGGAATCCGGGTATCCGCTTCCTTGCCTGATGCCACATGCGAGGGCGGAGATGACGGTGTCGAGGCTGCCGTGCCCGAGAGGACGACGGTCTGTTCCTCCAGTGCGCCGAAGACATCGTCGATCAGCCGCTGGTCTGTGCGCGGGGCCTTGGGCCGGATCAGTTCGACACCGACCCGCATATCGCACCACCAGCGGGAGCGGACCGTCGCCGCGCGGCGGGTCGCTACGCTGCCAGAACCCCGGCTCGCGAGCATCGGGAAGAGGGGGAACCGGGGCGTGTCAGTAGGGCGTCAGCGCGGTGTCAGGGTGTGGGGGGAGGGTCCGGTAGGGCTGACCGACCCACGCCACCGACCTGGAGCTTCACACATGACCACCGAGGCACAGCCGGCGCCCGCCGCCGGCAGCTCGTCGACCCGACCGACCACGGCGCCGCCGGGCGGAGCGGCCTCCTGGGCCACCCTCCTGGTCGTGCTGACCGGCGCCTTCATCACCGTCCTCGACTACTTCATCGTGAACGTCGCCGTGCCGTCGATCCAGAGTGACCTGGGGGCGAGTACCGCGCAGGCGCAGCTGGTGATCATCGGCTACGGCGTCGCGTTCACCGCCGGCATGATCACCGGCGGCCGGCTGGGCGACCTGTACGGGCGCCGCCGCATGTACGCGCTCGGCCTGGCGCTGTTCACGCTGGCCTCCCTGGCCTGCGGGATCGCCGGCAGCCCGGAGGCGCTGATCGCCGCGCGCGTGGCGCAGGGGATCGCGGCGGCGCTGCTGGTGCCGCAGGTGCTCGGCATCCTCAGTTCGACGTACGAGGGCGAGCAGCGCGGCAAGGCGTTCAACGCCTACGGCCTGGCCGTCGGGCTGGCCGGGGTGTTCGGCCAGCTGGT
Source organism: Streptomyces durbertensis (assembly GCF_014156695.1). Taxonomy (GTDB): domain Bacteria; phylum Actinomycetota; class Actinomycetes; order Streptomycetales; family Streptomycetaceae; genus Streptomyces; species Streptomyces durbertensis. The sequence goes on from NZ_WMLF01000018.1 coordinate 17,214, forward strand.
CGGCGGTGTGCTGATCAGCAGCGACATCGCGGGCCTCGGCTGGCGCACGATCTTCCTCATCAACCTGCCGGTCTGCGCGGTGGCGCTGCTGCTCACGGCCCGCGTGGTGCCGGAGTCGCGGGGCGACGGCCGGGCCCGGCTGGACCTCGTCGGCGCGGTGCTGGTGACGGTCGCGCTGGTCTCCGTCGTGTACCCGCTGGTGCAGGGGCACGAGAGCGGCTGGCCGGTGTGGGGATGGGCGGCGCTGGCGGCCGCGGTGCCGCTGTTCTGGCTGTTCGTGGCGCATCTGCGGCGGCTGACCCGGCAGGGCGGCTCGCCGCTGGTGGACCTGGCACTGTTCCGGCAGCGCAGCTTCTCCGTCGGACTCGTGGCGCTGGTGAGCTACTTCATGGCGATGGGCTCGTTCTTCTTCCTGCTGGCGTACTTCCTCCAGCAGGGCCGGGGTTACTCGCCGCTGGAGTCGGGTCTGCTGTTCCTGCCGCTGGGCATCGGCTACTTCGGGGCGTCGCTGCTGTCGGCGCGGATCGGTCCCCGGGCGACGGGGCTCGGCCCGGTGATGCTCGGGGTCGGCTACGTGCTGCTGGGTGTGCTGGTGCTCGCGCTCGGCGAGGGCACCAGCGCGCTGTGGACGATCCCGGCGCTGCTGGTCGCCGGCCTCGGCATGGGTATGACCACGGGCCCGCTGACGGGCGCCGTGCTGGCGGGTGTCGCGGGCGAGCACGCGGCGTCGGCCTCCGGCGCGGTCAACACCATGCAGGAGGGCGGCGCGGCGCTCGGCGTCGCCATCGCGGGCACGGTGTTCTTCCCGGCGCTGGCGCGCGGCGACTCCTACGGGGAGGCGTTTGTGCTGGGCCTGGTGCCGCTGGTGGTCTTCGCGGGGTGCGCCGCCGTGCTGTGGCGGCGGATGCGCCCGGTCGGCCGCGACCTGGGCTGACCAGCGGCCCGAACGGCCCGAACGGCCCGAACGACCTGAACGACCCGGACCCCCGGCGCCCCGGCGCCGGGGGTCTTGTCGTGTCGGCACGAACCCACATCCGATCAGCGCGGCATCAGGTGCTCATCAGGTGGCTGTCAGTTCGTCCTGTTTGCCTGGGCGCACAACCCTTCCCAACCGCCGGACTACGGGGGCCGACATGACAAACGCCGCCCTGACACAGGAACGCCTCCGCGGACTCCCGCCGCAGGAGCGCGCCGAGGCACTGGAGGACCTGGCCCTCACCGAGTTCCGCCGTGTGCTGCTGATGGAGGAGGACGAGGAGCTCTCGGTAGACGTCAGCTTCTTCGACCTCGGGCTGACCTCGCTGCGGCTGATGGACGTCAAGCAGAGCCTGGAGCGCGAGCTCGGCCTGGACATCGACGCCACCGCGCTGTTCAACCAGCCCACGATCGAACAGCTCGTGGCCTACCTCGACAACGCGCTGGAGGTCTCCGCGTGACCGCCGAACGCCCCGCCGAACGCCCCGCCGCACTCGACGCCTATCTGCGTTCCGCGCTGGCTCCCGCCCTGGAGGCGGCCGCGGACGCCGACGAGCTGCTGACCGCCAAGCACGAGCCGATCGCCGTCGTCGGCATCGGGCTGCGTTTCCCGGGCGGCTGCGACTCCCCGGAGGAGTTCGACGCGCTGCTCCGCGACGGCGTCTCGGGCATCAGCCCGCTGCCGGAGGACCGCTGGGACGTGGAGCGCTTCTCGCCGAGCGACCCGGCCAGCCCGGACCCGGAGGAGAAGGGCCGCATCCGCACCACCGGCGGCGGCTTCCTCGACCGCATCGACCTCTTCGACGCGCCGTTCTTCAACATCTCGCCGAAGGAGGCCCAGTACATCGACCCGCAGCAGCGGATGGTGCTGGAGACGGCCTGGAAGGCGCTGGAGCACGCCAACATCGACCCCAGCGCGTCGCGTCGCGGCAACGGCGGCGTCTACATCGGGGCCAGCTCGATCGACTACGCGCTGGAGCTGGACGCGCTTCCGTACGAGCAGTTGGACGGCCACCTGGCGTCGGGCATCACGATGTTCCCGCTCTCCGGCCGGCTGTCGTACTTCCTGGGCTGGCGCGGCCCGAGCGTCAGCGTCGACACCGCCTGCTCGTCGTCGCTGGCGGCGCTGCACATGGCGGTGCAGGGGCTGCGGAACCGGGAGACGGACATCGCGCTGTGCGGCGGCGTCAACGCGCTGCACCACCCGCGTATCCCGGTGATGTTCAGCCACGCCAACATGCTGGCGCCGGACGGCCAGTGCAAGACCTTCGACGAGGCCGCCGACGGCTACGTGCGTGCCGAGGGCTGCGGGATCATCGTGCTGAAGCGGCTCACCGACGCCGTGCGCGACGGTGACCGGGTGCTGGCCGTCGTGCGCGGCACCGCCGTCGGTCAGGACGGCGACAGCGCCGGGCTGACCGTGCCGAACGGCGTCGCGCAGGAGGAGGTCATGCGCCGCGCGATGGCCGCCGCGCTGCTCGGCCCGGCCGACATCCAGTACGTCGAGGCGCACGGCACCGGCACCCCGCTCGGCGACCCCATCGAACTCGGCGCGATCAACGACGCGTTCGCGCCCGGCCACGACGGCGACAACCCGCTGCTCGTCGGCTCGGTGAAGACGAACCTCGGCCACATGGAGCCGGCCTCCGGCATCGTCGGGGTCATCAAGGCCGTCCTCCAGCTCCGCAGCGGCACGATCTACCCCCACCTGAACCTCAACAACCCCTCGGGCCGCATCCCGTGGGACGTGTATGCGGTGAAGGTGCCGACGGAGTGCACCCCGTATCCGCCGGGCGTGCGCCGAGCACTGGTGAACAGCTTCGGATTCGCCGGCACGATCGGCGCGGCCGTCCTCGAACAGGCGCCGGAGGTCGGCGCCGGGGAGCCGCGCGCGACGGAGGTCCCGGCGCCGCCGAAGCTGTTCACCGTCTCCGCCAAGTCCGAGCCCGCGCTCGTCGGGCAGCTCGAGAACTACCGGGCGTTCCTCGACGACCGCCCGGACGTCGACCTCGACGCGCTGTGCTTCACCGCGCACGTCGGCCGCGCCCACTTCCCCCACCGGCTGGCCGCCCCGGTCGCCGACGCCGACGGGCTGCGCGCCTTCCTCGACGCGGAGCTGGCCCGCGAACGCCGCCCCCAGTCCTCCCGCATCCGCCGCACGGCGTTCCTGTTCACCGGGCAGGGCTCGCAGTACCCGGGCATGGGCGCCGCGCTCTACGCACGCCACCCGGAGTTCCGCGAGCAGGTCGACGTGTGCGACCGGCTGTTCGCCGACCACCTGGACTTCTCCGTCCGCGAGCTGGTCACCGACCGGGACGTGCCCGTCGAGCTGCTGGCCCGCACCTCGCACACCCAACCCGCGCTGTTCACCCTGGAGTACGCCCTCGCGCGGCTGTGGATGTCGTGGGGGGTGCGGCCGCAGGCGCTCATCGGCCACAGCATCGGCGAGGTGACGGCGGCGGCCGTGGCCGGCGTGCTCGACCTGCCGGACGCGGTACGGCTGGTCGCCGTGCGCTCGCGGCTGATGCAGTCGGTCCGCGCGCGCGGCGGCATGGCGGCCGTCGGTGCCTCCGCCGCCGACATCGAGCCGCTGCTCGCCGACCACCCGGGGCTGGCGCTCGCCGCGGTCAACGCGCCCGACCAGTGCGTGGTCTCCGGCGACAGCGACGCCCTGGACGACCTGTGCGCCAAGCTCACCGCCGACGGCCTGCGCGTCGACCGGCTCACCGTCTCGCACGCCTTCCACTCCCCGCAGATGGCCGAGGTCTACGACGAGTTCCGCGCGGAGCTCGCCGACCTCACCTTCCACGCCCCGCAGATCACCCTCTTCTCGAACGTCACCGGCAAGGCGGCCCGGCTCTCCGACATCGGGAACGTCGACTACTGGGTGCGGCACATCGGCGAGCCGGTGCGCTTCATGGACGGCGTCCGCGCGCTCGCCAAACGCGGCCGGCACGCCCTGGTCGAGGTCGGCCCGGCGACCGCGCTGACCGCGCTCGCCAAGCGCTGCCTGCCGGTCGAGGACCACCTGTGGCTGCCCTCGCTGCACCGCAAGGACACCACGGGCGACACCCTGGTCCGCGCCCTCGCCGACTACTACGCGGCCGGACTCGCCGTCGACTGGTCCGGCTACCACCGGGGCCACGACCCGGGCCGCGTCACCCTCCCGAACTACGCCTTCCAGCGCCGGCGCCACTGGCTGCCGGTGGGCAAGCCGGGCGCGGCGGGCGCGGGTTCCGCCAGCGGTCCCGTCCACCACCCGCTGCTCGGCGCCGAACGCGCCCGCGAGGACGGCCTACGGGAGGACGGCGTACGGGAGTTCACCACCGTCTGCGGCGCCCAGCAGCTCGGCGCGCTGCGCGGGCTGCGGACCGCCGAAGGGCCCGAACTGCCGGTCGCGGGCTGGGTCGAGCTGCTGCTCGCCCTGGCCGACGCCGTGCACGGCCACACCCGGGTGGTGCTGCGCGAGCTGCTGGTCACCGCGGCCCTGCCGCTCCCCGAGGAGTCCGACACGGCCGCCACCGTCGAGCTGCGCACCCGCCTGGAGCCGCTGCCCGACGGGCGCGCCCGGGTGGAGGTGGTGAGCGTCGCCGCCGACGAGGAGACGCGGCACGTCACCGCGCTGCTGGAGCCGACGACCGCCGCCGCCGAACACCTCGTCCAGCCGCCCACCCCCGACGGCGACCAGCACGACGCCGTCCGCTGGACACCCGCCGAGGACGTCTACACCGACCTCACCGGCGCCGGCCAGGACGTCGGCGACGCCCTGCGCTCCCTGCGCCGCGCCGGCCGGCTGCCGGACGGGACGCTGCTCGGCGAACTCGACACCGAACCCGCCGGCGGCCTCCAGCAGCTCCCCCTGCCGGTCCTCGAAGGCGCCCTGCACACACTCACCGTCGACCACCCGGACGCGCCCGCGCTGCGGCCCGTCGGCTTCGCCGCCGTACGCCTGCACAAGAAGCCGCGCGGCCACCGGCTCACGGTGGCGGCGACCGTCACCGCCGCCGGGCCCGAGGCGGCGCACGCCGACGACGGCCGGGTCGTCGAGCGCACCGCCGACGTCACTCTGTGGGACGGCGACGAGCCGGTGGCCGAACTGACCGGCGTCCGCCTGGCACGCGCCGCCCAGGCCCCGTCCGCCGGACGGCACTTCCTGCACCGGCAGCGCTGGCTGCGCCGCACCGCCCCGCCCACCGGCACCGCCGACGGGCAACGCCACGCGCTGGCCCTCGTGCCGCCCTGCGTCGACGCCGACACCCTCACGGTGTCCGCCGAGCGGGCCGGTATCCGCCTCACCGCGACCACGGAGCTCGGCGACGCCCCGCTGGACGCCTCGGTCACCGACGTCTGCTGGTTCTGGCACCACGGCGCCGGGGACGACGCCGACGTCAGCGGTGGTGCCGCCGACCGGCTGCGGGCCGAGTGCGCACACAACTACCGCTCGCTGCTGGCCACGGTCGCCGCGCTGGACGCCACCGGCCGCTCCCCCCGCCTGTGGCTGGTCACCGAACGCGCCCAGCTCCTCCCCGGTGACACCCCGGGCGAGGGCGACCGGCTGGCCGCCGCCACCCTGTGGGGCTTCGGCCACACCCTGCTCAACGAGTACCCGCACCTTCGTGTGACGCTGCTCGACCTGCCGGGCGGCCCGCCCACCGGCCTGGTCGACGAACTGCTCGCCGGCGAACTGGACGAGGAGCGCGGCGAGTTCCAGGTCGCCCACCGCGACGGCCGCCGCCACGTCCGCCGACTGCTGGCGGGCGACCGGAGCCCGGCGTTCCCCGGCGGCTACGCGGTCCACGCCGCCGAGGGCAGCGCCGCCGCGCCGGACGTCGTGCCAGCGCCCGAACCAGACCTGGCGGATGGCGAGTTGGCGGTAGCCGTGCACTCCGCCGCGGTCACCGCGGACGACGCGCGGCGGGCCGCCGAGGAGCCGGGCGCGCCGCTGGGCGGTGGCGCGTACGGCACGGTGACCGCCGTCGCTCCCGGCGTCGAAGGGGGGCCGGCCGTCGGCGACCGGGTCCTCGTCCACGCCGAGGGCGCTCTGCGCCGCACGCTGACCGTCCGGGCTTCCGACGTCGTCCCCGCTCCCGAGGGTCTGACCGCCGCCGCTGCCGCACTGGCCGCCGCCCGCACGGCCGGAGCCGGAGCCACGACGGAACCCGTCTCGCTCGACGAACTCGACGAGGCCCTACGGCTGTTGGCGCGGGAGGACGGCCCGGCGGCGGTACCCGTGCTGCTGCCGGAGGCCGGGGCGGCGCCCCCGACCGGGCCCCGGGTGCGGGACGACCGGTTGTACGTCGTCACCGGCGGTCTCGGCGGCCTCGGACTGGTCACCGCGCGCGCCCTGGTCGACAACGGCGCCCGCCACCTGGCGCTGGTCAGCCGCAGCGGCCGGCCCACGCCGGAGGCCGCCGAGGTGCTGGCGGAACTCTCCGAGCGGGCCACCGTCCACCTCCCCCGCGCGGACGTCGGCCGGGCGGCCGACGTGGCCCGGCTGTTCGGTGAACTGAAGGAGCTGGGCGTCCCGGTGGGCGGCCTGGTGCACGCCGCCGGCGCGATCGGCAAGCAGCTTGTGTCGGCGCTGACCTGGGAGGAGATCGACGAGCAGTTCGGCCCGAAGGTGTACGGCGGCTGGCTGCTGCACGAGGCGACCGCGAAGCTGCCGGAGCTGGACTTCTTCGTCTGCTACTCCTCCATCGCCTCCGTGATCGGCGGCGCCACCCAGGCGCACTACGCGGGCGCCAGCGCGTTCCTGGACGCGCTCACCGAGTGGCGGGCCGCCTCGGGTCTGCCCGCCACGGCGGCGAACTGGGGTGCCTGGGCGAGCGTGGGCATGTCGGCCCGGCTCGACGACAACCTGGGCAAGGAGATCGTGCGCGGCGGCATCCAGTTCTTCTCGCCGACACGTGCCCTGCGCGCCCTGGACGGCATGATCGGCGGCGGCGCGGTACGCCGGGTCGTCGGCGAGGTCGACTGGCGGCGGTACACCGACGCCACGCCCGTCGACAACCGCCTCTACGAACGGCTGGTCGGCGCGGGCGGCTCGGACGAGGACGGCGAGGCCGCCGTCGACGTGGCCGAGCTGCTGAAGCTGCCCGCGCGGGAACGCGGCGAGCAGATCACCGCGTTGGTCGCCGGGAAGGTCGGCGCCGCGCTGCGCATGGGCCCGGACGACCCGCTCGACCACGACGCGAAGTTCGTCTCGCTCGGCCTGGACTCGCTGATGGGGATGGAGGTCAGGAGCGGTCTGGAGAAGGCGCTCGGGCTCTCGCTGCCGGCCTCCCTCGCCTTCGACCACCCGTCCGTGCGCGAGCTGAGCGACTTCCTGCACGGCCGACTCGTCCCGCAGGAGGCGGCGGCATGACCACCACACCCACCACCACATCCACCCATACCCCCGCCACCGCGCCCGCTCCCGCCTCCGAGCGGGACGGCTGGACGCTCACCCACCGCTCCGCCCGGCACGCCCGGGACCGGGCCGGCCACCCGGCGGTCCGCTGCGAGGGCCGGGCCGTCGACTACGGCACCCTGCACCGCTGGAGCAACCGGCTGGCGCACGCCCTCCTCGCCGACGGCGTGACCGCCGGCGCGCGGGTCGCCTACCTGGGCCGGGAGTCCGAGCACTACTACGCCCTGGTGCTGGCCTGCGCCAAGGCCGGCGCGGTGATCGTGCCGGTCAACTGGCGGCTCACGGCCCGCGAGGTGGACCACATCCTCCGCGACTCCGGCGCCGAGATCCTGTTCACCGAGCGGGAGTTCGGCGCGACAGCCGAGCGGGTCCGGGCCGAACTCCCCGCCCTGCGCCGCGTGGTGACCACGGACGCGGCACCGGACGCCGATCCTGCGCCGACCGCCGACGCCGCCACCACCCCGGAGCGGGACGCCGGGCTGCGCGCCTGGTGCGCCGGCAGCCCCGAGGACGACCTCGACCCCGGCACCGGACCCGACGACGCCGTCGCCCAGATCTACACCAGCGGCACCACCGGTCTGCCGAAGGGCGTGGTGCTGGCCCAGCGCAGCTTCTTCACCCTGCCGAAGGCGATGGCCGAGGCCGGTGTGGAGTGGATCGACTGGCGGGCCGACGACGTCAACCTCATCTCCCTGCCCGGCTTCGGCATCGCCGGCCTCGGCTGGTTCCTGCACGGCTTCTGCGCCGGCGCGACCAACGTGGTGATGCGGATGTTCAACCCGCAGGACGCGGTACGGCTCATCGAGGCGCACGGTGTGACCACGACGTTCGCCGCGCCGGCCATGCTCCAGATGATGCTCGACGAGCCCGGGGCCGGCCCGGAGACGTTCCGCACGCTGCGGAAGATCGCCTACGGTGCCGCGCCGATCTCGGAGGGGCTGCTGCGCCGCTCCATGGAGGTCTTCGGCTGCGAACTCGCGCAGATCTACGCCAGCACCGAGACCGGCAGCGTGGCCGTCTGCCTGCCGCCGGAGGCGCACCACCCGGGCAGTCCGCTGCTGACCTCGGCGGGCCGGGCCTGCCCCGGCAACGAGCTGCGGATCGTCGACCGGGAGGGGCGGGAGCTGTCGCCGGGCGAGATCGGCCAGGTCTGCGTGCGCGCGCCGTCCCGCATGCTCGGCTACTGGAACCTGCCGGAGGCCACCGCGGCCACGCTGGTCGGCGAGTGGCTGCACATGGGCGACGCCGGCTACCTGGACGCGGACGGCTACCTGTTCCTCTGCGACCGGATCAACGACACGATCATCGCGGGCGGTCAGAACATCTACCCGGCCGAGGTGGAGAAGCAGCTGTCCGAGCACCCGGCGGTCGCGGACTGCGCGGTGGTCGGGCTGCCGGACCCGCGCTGGGGCGAGATGGTCCACGCCCAGGTCGTGCTGCGCCCCGGCGCCCGCGCGACACCGCGCGAGCTCATGACGTTCCTGCACGGGCGCCTCGCCGACTACAAGATCCCCTGCGCCTACCACTTCGCCGGCGCCCTGCCGCGCAACCCCTCGGGCAAGGTGCTGCGCCGCGAGGTGCGCGACCGCCTGCAGAAGTCGGCCGGCTGACCGCCCGACCTCCCGCCCGAGCCGACCCCGTACCCGAAGGGACGAGCCCCCATGCACACGCCTCGCACACCGCTGAGCGTCGGCGTCCTGCTGCCGACCCGTGAGCAGGCCATCACCGGAGACTTCGCCGCCAACCCGCTGCTCGACTTCGCCCGCACCGCGGAGGAGCTGGGCTTCGACTCGCTGTGGACGGGCGACTCGCTGATCGCCCGCCCCCGCCTCGACCCGCTGGTGGTGCTCGCCGCCGCCGGCGCCGCCACCGACCGGATCACGCTGGGAACCGCCGCGCTCACCCCGGCGCTGCGGCACCCGCTGATCGGCGCCAACATGCTCTCCGCGCTCGACCACGTCTGCGGCTCCCGGCTGGTGCTGGGCCTCGGCTCGGGCTTCCCCGTGCCGGAGACCGAGGAGGAGTTCGCGGCCGTCGGCGCCTCGTTCGAGGGCCGCGCCGGCCGGCTGGACGAGATCGTCCGGCTGTGGCGGACCGCCTGGCGCAGCCACGAGTCCGGCGCGGAACGCGACTTCGCCGGCCGGCACTGGCAGGCGGAGGGCCTGGACCGGCTGCCGCGCCCGCTCACCCCCGGCGGCCCGCCGCTGTGGCTGGCCGGCAGCGACACCCCGCGCGTGCTGGCCCGGGTGGCGCGGCACTACGACGGCTGGCTGCCGTTCCTGCCGTCCGCCGAGTCCTACGGCCGCGCGCGCCGGCGGATCGCCGAACTCGCCGAGGCCGAGGGCCGACCGGCGGACGCCGTCACCCCCGGCCTGTACGCGACGCTCACCGTCGACGACAACGCCGACGCCGCCAAGAAGGAGCTGGAGCACTACATCGAGCACTACTACGGCCGCACCCTCCAGGCCATGTCGACGATCCAGGCCTACGGCTGGGGCAGCGCCGAGGAGTGCGCCGAGTGGCTGGCCGGCTACGTCAGGGAGGGCGCCCGGCACATCGTCATCCGGATCGGCTCGCTCGACCCGGCGCCGCAGCTCGCGCAGATCGCCGAACGGCTGCTGCCGGCGCTGCGCGCGGCGTCCGCCGACTGACCGGCCCCACGTACGTACACACACGCCCGAACGAACCCGAGGAGAGAGACGTGTTGGAGAGTCCGGCATCGGAGATGTCCGCCGAGGGCCACTGGTTCCATCCCGTCGAGCCCACCGACGAGGCGACCACCCGACTGTTCCTGCTGCCGCACGCCGGCAGCGGGGCGATCATCTACCGGGACTGGGGCGAGCTGCTGCCGCCCACGGTGGCCGCGCAGGCCGTCACGCTGCCGGGCCGCCACAACCGCCGCGAGGAGCAGAGCTTCGACCGCTGGGACCCGCTGCTCGACGCCCTCTACGAGGCGGTCGTCGCCGAGATCGACGACCGGCCGTTCGCCTTCTTCGGCCACTGCCTCGGTGCCCAGCTCGCCTACCGGCTGACCGTGCGGCTGGAGGAGGACGGCCTGCCCGCGCCGGCGCTGCTCGGCACCTCCGGCTGGTCGCCGATCGGCTTCTTCCAGCCGACCGAGGAGCAGAGCCGGATGCCGGAGCCGGAACTGGTGGAGTGGATAAAGAAGTTGGGCTCGTTCCCGGCGGAGATCTACGACAACCCGGAGATGCTGGCGCTGGTCGTCCCGGCGCTGCGCGCCGACCTGCTGGTCGCCGCGCAGTACGAGGACGACGGCCGCACGGTGAACTGCCCGCTCGTCTCCTACGGCGGCCGCTCCGACCCGCTGCAGGAGAGCCCGGACGCGATGACCCACTGGCGGGCCCGCAGCCCCCGCTACCTGGGCCACCGGGAGTTCTCCGGCGGGCACTTCTACATCGACAACCACGCCGCCGCGGTCACCGGCGACTTCGCCCGCCACCTCGACCGCCTGGCCACGCCCGTCGGCTGACCACGCCTGTCGGCCGACCGCCCGGCCGTGCCCCGAGACCCCCGATGACCGCGCC
>NZ_WMLF01000180.1 GCF_014156695.1 Streptomyces durbertensis
GCCTACATCCCACCCTCCCTCGCCCCCCTCTTCATGGCCTTCGGCCTCTGGTGGGCCGCGACCCATCCCGGGCCCGACGGCATGGACCTCGGCGACATCCCCCTCGCGCAAGCCTTCTGGAGCTTCGGGTTCTGCGTCCTGCTGCTGCGCATCAGCCCCCAGTGGGACCGCCTCCCCGGCCGCCTCGCCCGCTACGACAAGCTCGTCACGCTCGCCAACAGCCGCGCCGTGACGATCTACCTGTGGCACGAGATGGCGCTTGTCGCCTCCATCCCCCTGCTCGACCCGCTGTGGAAGATCCCCGGCGTCTGGCCCGACCACGCGGACCTGCTGACGTCGCTGTACCCGCCGCTGATGTTCCTCCTGGTCTGGCCCCTCCTCGCCCTCTTCATCGTCGCCGTCGGCTGGGCCGAGGACGTCGCCGCCAAACGCCGCCCCCGCCTCTGGCCGACGCGCCCGGCGAAACGTTCCCGCCGTGTCTGACGGCACCGACAAGCGAGACTCCGTAAACGGCGAGGACGAGTCCGCCTCCGAGGACTGGACGGACAACGTCATCTGGGAGGTCTTCTGCGCCGGTGCCGGTTTGGTGGTCGTGCTCACGGCCGCAAACCCGTTCGTGAGGGCGCTCGCGGCGGTCTACTCCGCCGCGTTCGCGGGATTCGCCGTGCGGCGCGTGCTCCGAGACCGGGCGAAGAAGCGCCGCCGCCCGGCGTGACGTCGCGGGCTCCGCGAGCCCGCTTCCTCATGTGTTGCTTGTTGTCTGGGAACGGAAGCCGTGGCCCAGCTCCGGTCGGGACAGGGCGAAGTAGTGGCGGAAGTTGTAGATCAGAGGGCTCCAGGCGCCGGGATCGACGTGCTGGGTACCGGGCACGACCAGCGCGGCGGAGGCGTGCACCCGTACGACGTCGCACTCCGCGATGCGGAACTCGCCGTCGAGGCCGGCCGGCGTGAGCGTCCGGACCCTTGCCTCCAGTTGCAGCGGGCACTCCGCGACGCGCGGCGGCCGGACCGTCTCGGAGGGCTGCGGGCTCAGCCCGGCGGCCGCGAACTTGTCCGGCTCATGCCGGTAGACGGGCCGCTTCGCGGCCGGAACGGGGTGTGCGCCGGTGAGCGGCGCGAGGCGTTCCACTGCCGCCCACATGTCCGCCGAGGGGAGGTTGATCACCAGTTCCGGGCGGGCGGTGAGATTGGCGACGGTGTGGCCTTCCGCGCCCAGCCCGAGGACAACCGTGTGACCGAGCGCCCAGGCCGACGATATCGGCGCCAGATTTGCCGTGCGGTCGGCGTTCTCGGTGGTCAGAAGGGCAACGGGCGTGCCGAAGTAGAGAACGCTGGGCGAGATCGGGAGGTGGTCCGTGGCTGCCGGGGCGGTTTCCGTGTGCATGATGAGGACGCTAGGGCGCCGAGGCTTCGGTGGCCGCCGAAACATCGGTCGTCCAGAATGGGCGGCCATGAGCAAGCACACGCCTTCGCCCCGGTCCGCCGCGACCGGCCTCGTCGGGCCCGACCTCGCCTCCCTGGCGGGTCTGCTCGCCGACGGCACGCGAGCGGCGATGTGCCTGGCCCTGCTCGACGGCCGTGCCTGGACCGCCACGGAACTCGCGCGGCACACCGGCGTCGCCCCCTCGACAGCGACGGGTCACCTGCACCAGCTCGTCTCCGGCGGACTGCTGGCGGAGGAGCGGCAGGGCCGACACCGCTACGTGCGTCTCGCCGGCTCCGACACCGCCGAGATGATCGAGAGCCTCGCCTCCCACGCCCCGCTGCGGGACACGCCGGTGCGCTCCCTCACCGACGCCCACCGGCGTCGCGCCCTCGCCCACGCCAGGACCTGCTACGACCACCTCGCGGGCACGGTCGCCGTCGCGATCACCGAGGCGATGACCGAGCGATCGCTGCTGACCTGGGACTACGGCCCGGCCCTCAGCGAGGCGGGAAGGGTCTGGCTGCGCGACCTCGGCGTTGAGGACCACCGCCCCCGCGGCTCCCGCCGCGCCCACGTCCGTACCTGCCTCGACTGGACGGAACGCCGCCCCCACCTGGCCGGCGCCGTCGGCGCCGCCCTCTGCCAACACGCCCTCGACGACGGCTGGGTCATCCGCCGCGGCAGCTCCCGAGTCGTCACACTCACCCCGCACGGCCGCACCCTCCTCCACGACCAACTCGGGATCACAGAAGAGACGTTGACCTCGCCCGACACCGACGCGTTCTAGCGCCTCGGTCTTATGGTTCGTCGCATGAGTGACGTGACCAAGGGCAGCGAACAACTGCGAACGTCCCGCCTGTTGTTGCGGCGGCCGACAGAAGCCGACGTCGAGGCGATCCTGGCCATCCACCGTGACCCCGCCACCTGCCTCCACAACCCCTCCGACGCCCTCACCGAACTGACCGAGGCCGAGGAGCTGTATCAGCGCTGGAACGACCAGTGGTCGCGGTGTGGATACGGATACTGGGTTGCCCGAGCCCACGACTCAGAGCGGCAACTGGGCTTCTGCGGAATCAAGCCGATGGAACTGCGCGGCGTGCCCATCCTTAATCTCTTCTACCGCTTCGCTCCATCCGCATGGGGCCGGGGCTACGCCAGCGAGGCGGCGAGCGCGGTCGCCACCTGGGCGTCCCACCATGTCCCCGACCTCCCGCTGATCGCCCGCGTCCGACCGGCCAACACCGCGTCGCAACGCGTGGCGGTGCGCGCCGGGTTGACCCGAGCGGCGCACCTAGACGGCCCCGGCTACGACGGTCACGACTGGATCTATGCGACAAGGCTGTCGAAGACGATGCGTTATGCGTGTGATTAGGTGATTGCGACCAATCAGGCGCGGCGGTGTGAGCCGTCCGCCGACCACAGCATGTTGATAAGGAGTACGGCGCATGAGCACCACCACACGCCGCCGTCCGGGGGAAACCGACCAGACCACCGCCGCCAGGATCCGCAGGTTCGTCCTATGGACGCCGGCAAATCCGTATGTCGCCGCCGTGGTGGCGGCGGCCACGGTGTACGCGGCGCTCGTTCTTGTACGCGCCTTCTGGTCTTCCTCCGGGGAGCCGGTCTTCCAGGCGATGGATTTTGTCCTTGTGCCTGCCGCCTTCTTGCTGGCCCTTCTCACACAGCTCCGGCGTGCGAAACGAGAACGGGCAAGGTAGCCGGCACTCGGCGCGGCGGCCGTCAGGGGTTGAGGCGGTACAGCGCGTGGGTCCATGCGATGTCGTAGAGGACCCACGCGAGGTACGTGGCGACGAGAGCGAGGGACAGCGGGTCCTCGGTGACGGCGATCAGCAGTGCGAGTACCGGCACGGTGAACGCGAGCATGCCGAGAAAGCCCGCGCGTGGACTGCGACGTCCGAAGAAGAGGCCGTTCCACGCCTCGTTGCCGACCAGGACCGCGAACGAGAGCGCGATCGCGGGGACGTCGCCCCTGTCGAACGCCCGGTAGAGCACCACGCCCATCAGTACGTAGTAGACCAGGCCCACCACGAGGAATGCCTGGAACGGGACCATCCAGCGGGGCCAGCGCAGCTCACGGAACCACCGCAGGGCGTCCTTCGAGACCCACAGGTTGCCCAGGACTGCCGCGAGTACGACGCTGCCGATGGTCAGCAGTGTGTGGGTCACGTTCACGCCACGCAGCCTAGCGAGGCGAGGAGCACGTGTCCTCAGTGTGTCGGCGTGCCTTCCAAGAGGTGGGTGTAGGCGCCTTCCGCCGCCCGGCCGGGGAGGGTGTCGGCGGGGGCCTGGGCGAGGAAGCCGGCGCTGGTGCCCTCGTAGAGGAGCCGTCCGGAGTCGAGGACGGCGACGTTGTCGGCGTCGTCCGCGAGGTCGGCGACGTCGTGGGTGGACATCAGGACCCGGACCTCGGAGCTGAGGCCGCGCAACACGTCACGGAACACGCGGCGTTGGCGCGGGTCCATGCCCGCCGTCGGCTCGTCGAGCAGCAGTACACGCGCGCTGTGCACCAGCGCGGCGGCGACGCCGACGCGGCGGAGCTGACCGCCGGAGAGGCGCGACGTACGCGTGTCGGCCTGGTCCGCCAACTCCACGCGGCGCAGGGCGTCCAGCGCCTGGTCCCAGGCGTCCGTACGGGACATGCCCTTCAGCCAGCCGACGTACGCGACCTGTTCGCGGGCGGTCAGCGAGCGCATGCGCGTGATGTCCTGCGGCATCCACGCGATGACGCGGCGGTAGGCGGCGGTACCTGCCGGCGCCCCGTCGAACGTGATCGTCCCGGTGTCGGGGCGGGTGACGGACGCCGCGAGCTTCAACAGGGTGGACTTTCCGGCGCCGTTCGGGCCGAGGAGGATCGTCACGCCCTCGGGCAGCCGGTAGTCGAAGTCCTCCAGCACCGGGTGCCGGCGGAAGCGGCCGTAGGCGTAGGAGCAGGAGTCGAGGACAAGCGTCAAGGCAGTCTCCGGGAGGTGCGGGTCTGAGCGGCGAGGCCGGCGAGCAGGGCGAGCGCGGCACTGACCGCCGCGTGCGGCGCGCTGAGCGGCTCGGGGATGACCGTCCAGGGATAGGGGTCCTTGCTCGGGCGGAAGCCGAGGTAGAGCACGGCGAGCACCCAGAGAAGTGGAGCCGCGGCCGCGCGGTTACCGACGAACGGGTAGACGCAGAGCATCAGGCCGACGAGGAAGGCGGTGTTGCGGCCGAGGGCCAGGACTTCGGTCGCGTCCGTGAGGACGCCGACGAGCAGGCCGATGGCCGTCACCGCGAGGACGGTGGAGAGACTGAGCAGCACGTCGTAGCGGGCGACCGGGCGGATGCCGGTCACCTCTGCCGCCGCCTGCCGCGACTCCAGGCAGGTCAGTAGCGCCGCCGCCACCGGCAGCGGCGCGAAGAGCAGGAAGACGACCTCCATCATCCCCGACAGGCCGAACGTCGGCACGGGGATGGCCCTGTCACGCGCGGTGAGGACGACAGCAAGCGTCAGGAGAAGAGTGGCCGGGAGGAGCACATGCGCCTGCCGGGCGAAGAACCACCACCTCACAGCCCCTCAGCCTCCCGTGCCACGCCTTTGGCGCAGGACTGCTTGAGACCGTCGTGGTACCAGCGCAGCTGCTCGTCGGGGGGCAGCTCTCTGACCTTCTCCACCTGTT
The DNA here is from genome assembly GCF_014156695.1 of Streptomyces durbertensis. GTDB lineage: Bacteria > Actinomycetota > Actinomycetes > Streptomycetales > Streptomycetaceae > Streptomyces > Streptomyces durbertensis. The sequence continues at coordinate 5,092 of NZ_WMLF01000180.1, forward strand.
GTCGCAGCTTGTCAGTGCGGGCCGGACCGAAACTGTCGCTGCGCGTGTACCGGTCGAGTAGCCGCTCGCCCTCGCCGACTGTTCCGGCGGCCCACAGGCGAAGGGCGCGGCGCTGGTCACCGCCCGGGTTCGGGCACGGGAACGACTCGTGGATCGCCGACATGATCAGCTTGTGCCGCAACTTTCCCTGCTCGTGGTAGTACGTGAGCGGGTGGCGCCACAGCGCGGCGGACTCGCGCTCACCGCCCCGATCGCTGACCGCCGAGTCCGTGACCGCCCGGGGAACGGCAACCAGGCCGGCGCGGTGCATCTCCTCCACGACGGCCGATGTCTCCTTGTGGATGGCGGGGAGGCGGTCGGCGGCGCCCTCGGGCACGCAGACCTCCGGGGACCGCCCCTCACAGACGAGCGGAGTGATGCCCGCCTTCACCGGCACGCTTGAATCCCAGTCGGCCACCAGGCGGTACGAGGTGAGTGTGCACGCGGCCACGATCGCGCAGGCCGTGACGACCCGAAGAGCGATGTGGAGGCGCGGAACCCACAGCAGGCAGAGAGCGGCCGCCGTCCCGCAGGCGAGGAGGATGGCGGGGAAGACGGAGCTGAACGGTATGTACTCGCCGAGAATCACCGCGTCGGCGCCGCGACCGAACATGTGGCGCGGCGCGAAGCTTGTCATGGTGACCGAGAAGCCCGGCACCAGGAAGACGGTCACGCCGAGCAGGGGCGCGGAGATCGTAGGCCGCAGGACAAGTCCGACGGCAAAGCCGATGACCGCGTACGCCACGGGCACGACCAGCGCCATGAGCATGTGGGGAGCGATGTGCCAGCTCGGAACAGTACCGGCCTGGATCAGACTCGCGGTCACGGGCAGCACGATCGCCAGCCAGGTCACGGCCAGTACCGGCCAGAGCGCCTGCGTGGCGACGGCGAACCGGTTGCGGGCCGGTGCGAGACCCCACACACCCCACTGCCGCAGCTTCCCGCCCTCCCAGGCGGCCAGCGCCGCGACGGCGGTGAGGGAGAGAAGGTAGACGGGCTCCAGCGCGTCCGCGACGACGGCCGGCGGATGCCCGTAGGGAACCCATGTGACCGCGTCGTAGGTGTGGACGACGTAGTAGAAGAGCATCACGAGGAGCAGCGGTACCGCTGCCCACAGTGCGCTGCTCGCACGCAGCCGGGTCCAGAGTCTCAACGGGCTGCGCCTCTTTGTGGGGACGGGACAACACGACAAGTTCGCGCGGCCGAAACCCACTTGTGGGACGAATCGAACTGCGCTGCGGTGAGATTACCTGTTCAGTCAGGTTGTGGGGTCCAGATGTAGGGCGTGGTGCCGGTGACGGCGGTGAAGCCGAGGCGGCGGAGGATGGGGGCGCTGTCGGGGGAGGCGTCGACGTATACGTAGCGGTAGCCGGCTGCCGCCGCGAGGCGGGCGCGGGCGGCGACGGTGGCGCGGTAGATGCCGCGTCCGCGCCAGGCGGCGAGCGTCGCGCCGCCCCAGAGGCCGGCGAAGTCCGTACCCGGTTCGACCACCAGACGGCAGGAGGAGACGACCTCGCCTTCGGCCTCGGCGACGAGGACGGTGACGGTGTCGTCGCCGGAGGCGATCAGTGCGTTCAACTCGTCGGCGAGCCAGGACTTGTCCTCGCCCCAGACCTCGGCCTGCATGGCGGCCAGGCGGTGGAGGTCGGCCGGGTCGGTGACCGTGCGGAGTTCGACGCCGGGCGGGAGGACGGGGGCGGAGGCGGCGATGGTGTCGGTGCGGGCGACCAGGACCGTCTCGGGTTCGTCCGGCTCGAAGCCCGCCGCGCGGAGGCGGTCGGGGAGATCCGGCGGGAGGTCGTGGGAGCGGGTCTTCCACTCGACGGATTCGCCGCGCGCGGCGAAGTAGTCGCGCTGGCGGGTGATGAGGTCGTCCAGCTCGGCGGGGGGCAGGGCGAGGTCGCGCGGGCCGCTCACGAAGCCCTGGTGCAGGCCGACGACCCGCACCAGTGGTCCGTCCGTCTCCAGTCGCGCGCCGGCCGGTAGGCGGCCGTTCCAGCCGCGCAACTGCGCGTCGTACGCGGCAAGCAGGTCATCGTCCATGCGCCCGGACGATACGCCGCCGGGCGCGGGGACGGTTACCGGTTTTTCTCCGTCGGCGTCAGGCCACGTGGGCGGTGAAGGCGGACCAGGCGGTGGGGGAGAGGGTCAGGACGGGACCGTCGGGGTCCTTCGAGTCCCGCACGTGGACAACCGACGGACACGCCGCGACCTCCACGCAGGCTCCGCCTTGCTCGGTGCTGTGCGTCGACTTCCGCCAGGCGTAGCCGACCTCCACGCAGTTCCCGCCCTCGTCACCGCTGTAGGTCGACTTACGCCAGGTGTAGGCGACTTCAAGGCAGTTGCCGCCCTCGCTACCGCTGTAGCTCGACTTGAACCAGTTCAGTGGGCTGTTCATGTCTCTCCTAGCAGCCGGAGCAACAGACTTCGGCTCTCCTCCGGGGTGAGAGCCTGCGTTCGCAGCATCGCATACTTCTGCGCCAGGATGCTCACCTCATCTGGGTCCGAGACGAGTTGGCTACCGCGCTGGGTCTCCATGTACGCGATGTGCTCGTGGTCTGGTGTTTCCAGGACGACGAATGGTCCGTTGAGACCAGCGTGGGACTCTCTGCCGAACGGCAGGATCTGAAGTGAGATGCCGGGGAGGTGGGAGCAATCGATCAGGTGTTTCACGTTGCTGTGCCACACCTCCTCGCCGCCAAGACGGTCCATCAGGACTGCCTCGGAGATGACAAAGCTGACGTTCGGCGGCTGCTTCCGGCGCAGTATCTCCTGCCGTTCGATTCGCGCGGCGACCTGTTGTTCGATCTCCTCCTCGCTGTATGCCGGAACGCGGCTGCGGAACACCGCGCGGGCATAGTCCTCGGTCTGGAGCAGGCCAGGCACGACCTGGTTCTCGTAAGACGAGAGGGCTAGTGCCTCCGCCTCGCGATCCACGAACTCCGCCGCCCAGATCGGGTACTTGTCCATCTCCGGCATGTTGTCCACGGCGATGGTGAGGACGCCGCCCGTGTTGAGGACTTCGTCGAGTTGGACGGCGAGTTCGCGTTTCAGGGGCCTGCGGCCCTGCTCGATGGAGGCGATCGTGTCGTACTCGGCGTTGACGCGTTCGGCCAGGTGCTCCTGCGTCAGCCCCGCGTTGCGGCGGAGCTGGGCGAGTTGCGCGCCGACGAGGCGCATCGCCGAGGCGTTCTTCCTGCGTTGGTTGCGGTGTGCGCGTGCGGATGGGTGCATGGTCGGTATAACTCCCCCAACCGGCCTGTACGTGACCGGGAATGACCCGTACAAACGATTTGTACGAGCCAGCTCACGGTCACAGCGTAGTTACCGCCCGCCATGATCGGCGCATGAACGGAGAAGAATCAGTACCGCTGCGCTTCCGTGAACGTTTCTTCCCGCGTGAGCGGGCTTCCGTGCGTCTGGCGCGCGTGTTTGTCGGGCGGGCTCTGCTGGACTGGGGAATCGTCGTCCGGATGGACGATGTGCTGCTGTGCGCGTCGGAGTTGGCGGCGAACGCCGTCCGGCACGGGGTTCCGCCGGGGCGCGGTTACGGGGTGCGGATGTGGCGGGAGCGCGGCGGGTCGCTGTATGTGGAGGTGCACGACAGCGGGGGCGGGGTTCCCCGGCTGCTGCGGGAGCCGGGGCGGGACACGGACGCGGAGGCCGACGGCGGGTGGGGCCTGTTCCTCGTGCGGGAGTTGTCGGACCGGTGGGGGGTCGCGCCGCGCGACTCGAGGAAGGACCCGGGGAAGATCGTGTGGTGTGCCTTTGACCTCCCGGCCGTCGCCGTGCCGGAGGCTCATTTGCGGGGTCTGCCGAGCGGGGCGCGGACGAGGGTGTCGTCCACCAGGCAGTAGCGCCAGTCCTCGCCGGGTTCGGCGGACTGGATGATGGGGTGGCGGGCGTCGGCGGCGTGGGCCCGGGCGTGCCGGTGGGGTGAGTCGTCGCAGCAGCCGACGTGGCCGCAGGTGACGCAGAGGCGTAGCTGCACCCAGTCGGTGCCCAGCCGCCGGCACTCCTCGCAGGCGCGCTGCTCGGTGTCGGTGATCCTCACCTGGTCGAGGTGCGTGCAGGAGGTGGTCGTGGTCTCCTCCCGCACGTACCGCCAGTTGGAGCGCAGCACGGCGTCCGGCATGACACGTGCGAGGTAGCGCGACTGGGAGGCCAGTAGCGGGCTCAGCACGGCGAGGATCAGCACGTAGAGGGCGACGAACGGGCCGAGGCGGTTGTCGAGGTCGGCGGCGAGCGCGAGCGTGACGAGGATGAGCGAGAACTCGCCACGGGCGAGGATGGTCAGGCCGATGTTCGCGGCGCCGCGCTGGTTGAAGCCGAAGAGGCGGGCGGCGATGACGCCCGCGCCGACGTTGGTCGCGAGCGTGACGCAGACGGCGAGCAGGGCGGGTACGAGGACCGGGCCGAGGTCGGCGACGTCGATGGCGAGGCCGAAGCTGACGAAGAAGACGGCGGCCAGGACGTCCCGGAGCGGCAGTACCAGCCGTTCGACGCGCTCGTGGTAGCGGGTGCGGGAGACGACAAGCCCGATCATCAGCGCGCCGATGGCGTCGGAGACGCCCAACTCCTCCGACAGTCCGGCGACGAACACCACAAGGCCGACGGCGACGACGGCCAGCAGCTCGTCCTCGCGGCTGCCGATGAGGCGGCCTACCGCGCGGGCGCCGTAGCGGGCGACGACCAGCAGCAGGGCGAGGAAGCCGAAGCTGACGGCGATCTCCCGGGCGAGTTCCAGCGGGGAGGCGGCGTCGGAGAGGACGGGGGAGAGGAGGGCGAGATAGAAGGCGAGGAACAGGTCCTCGATGACGATGATGCCGAGGATGACGGGGGTCTCGGCGTTGGCGAGGCGGCGGAGTTCGATCAGCAGCTTGGTGGCGATGGCGGAGGACGAGATGCCGAGCGCGCCGGCGATGACGAGGGCTTCCGCGCCGCCCCAGCCGAGCGCGAGGCCGAAGAGCAGGCCGGCGCTGACGTTGAGGCCGATGTAGCAGACGGCGGCGAGGAGGAGCCGGCGGCCGCCGCCGATGACCTGTTCGAGCGGGAACTCGACGCCGAGGTGGAACAGCAGGAGGACCAGGCCGAGGGAGGCGATGAGGGCCAGGTCCTCCGGGTGCTCGACGAG
>NZ_WMLF01000181.1 GCF_014156695.1 Streptomyces durbertensis
GGGACCTGGCGGACGAGCACTTCCTGGCCGCTGGCGGTGTCGTACGCGCGCGACTCGCGCAGCTCGTACTCCTCGGCGGGCGGCAGCGGCAGACGGTAGCGATCGGCGAGCAGCCGTCCGGCGTATTCGTCCACGGCGCCTCCCCACAGCGTGCGTAACCGTCAGTTCCCGCCCCGCGCGGGGCGGATCGGGCGCAGATGCCTGCGGCCTACTCTCCTCACGATACGTGTACTTCGGGCCATACGAGGGCGGTACGCCGACTCGTTACGGGCGCGGTACGCGGTCTCCGTGCGGGCGCTGTGCGGCGGTGTGCGCGGGCGGACGCGCCGGTGTGCCGGGCGCGTGCGCGGGGCTCGCGGCGACGGGAGTGTGGGGCGGACGGGCGCCACGAGGTGTCGCGGGCGCCCGTCCGCGCCGGTCAGTCCAGTCGCGGCTCGAAGGTGCGGAAGGCGGTCTCGCGCAGCGTGGTGCACTCCTCGCCGTCCCACTCCGACACCTTGCAGGTGACGACGATCGCGTAGCCGTGCCGGTCGTCCACCTTGAAGCCCCGGTTGAGGACCCGCACCCGCTCGCCGTGCTCGCGGCGTTCGAAGTGCCAGTCGGAGACGGTCGGGTAGTCACGCCACTCGACGGACTCCATCTCGATCTTGCGGTAGTCGGTGCTGGCCGCCGCGACGGCCGCCTCCAGCAACTGCCAGGCGCGCAGCGCGCTGCCGGTGGGGCTGTTCGTGAAGTCGACCTGGACCTTGGGCACCACACCGCGCCGCTCGGCGTACTCGCCGCCGGAGTTGCGGCCCTTGATGTTCACCCGGGACCAGTCCTCGGGCATCGCCATGCTGAAGCGGAAGCGGTCGTCGGTCCGCACGGCGTAGCCCCCGGGCAGGCCGTCGCCCTCCTCGCCGGCGCCGTCCTGCTCGCCTTCGCCCTCCCGGCCGCCGGTGGGGGCCGTCGCGTCGCCGCCGGACTCACCCGGCTCGCCGCCGTCCGGGTTCTCGGCCTCGGCGTCGGACTGCTTCTCCTTGTCGTCACCGCCGTCGCCGCCGTCGCCCCCTTCGCCGCCGCCTTGGCGGTCCTCGCCCGCCGAGCCGCTGGTGGCGGAGGAGCCCTCGCCCTTGCCGCTGGAGCCGGAGTCGTCGCCGTTCATCGCGAACGCGAGTACCGCGCCGAGGAGTCCGAGGATGACGGCCGCGACGACCGCCACGACCAGCCCGACCGGGCGGCGGCGTTCACCGCTGCCGGCGGCGCGGGCCGGCAGCAGACTGCGCAGGTCCCTCGGCGGCGCGCTGGGCAGGGACTTGACAAGCGAGGTGCGGGGCCCCGGCACGGCCTCCGGCTGTTCGCCGCCGTCCCGGGGCTCCCGGCGCACCGGCTTGTCGTCGGGCGACTTGAGCGGCAGCAGCACGGTCGCGGTCGACGACTGGTTCTCCTCCGGCAGTTGGCGCTCGGAGTCCTCGGGGCCGTCCAGCACCGACTGGAGCAGGGCGCGGGCGCCCGGCTCGTCCAGCCGCTTCTCCGGGTCCTTCAGCAGCAGGCCGTAGATGACCTCCTCCAGCTCGCCGGCGTTCTGCGGCGGCTCCAGGGGGTCGGTCATCACGGCGGTGAGGGTGGCGATGGCCGAGCCCTTGTCGTAGGGCGGGTGGCCCTCGACGGCCGCGTAGAGCAGGCCGCCCAGCGACCACATGTCGGCGGGCGGGCCGGGGCGTCCGCCGCGCGCCCGCTCGGGCGAGATGTAGGAGGGCGCGCCGACGAGCATGCCGGTGCTGGTGACGGACGGGTCGCCCTCCACCTTGGCGATGCCGAAGTCGGTGAGGACGACCCGGCCGCTCTCCTCCTCGATGAGCACGTTGGACGGCTTCACGTCGCGGTGCACGATGCCCTCGCGGTGCGCGGCGCGCAGCACGCCGAGGACCGCCAGGCCCACCTCCGCGGCGCGACGCGGCGTCAGCGGGCCGTCCTGCTTGATGACGTCGGCGAGCGAGCGTCCCTCCACCAGCTCCATGACGATCCACGGCCGGCTGTCCTCGTCGACGACGTCGAAGACGGTGATGGCGCTGCCGTTGCGGATCCGGGCGATGGCCTTCGCCTCGCGCAGGGTGCGGGTGATGAGGCGGCGCTTCTCCTCCTCGTCGATGTCGGAGGGGAAACGGAGTTCCTTCACGGCGACCGTGCGGCCGAGGACTTCGTCGCGCGCCCGCCAGACCGTGCCCATGCCGCCCCGGCCCAGCACCCCTCCGAGGCGGTAGCGTCCGCCCAGCAGCCGCCCGGTCTCCTTGCCCTTGGCAGCGCCTTCGGCGTTCTCGCCCATGCTTCCCCTCGCGTCAGCCCGCCCCAGCAGTGGCACCTATTGTCACCCATCCACGGGGGCGTCCGGCTACAGGGCCGCCGCAACCAAAGGTCCGGACCGGCGCCCGTCGGCCACCCCGCCGGCGGTCACGGCAACTGGCCTGCGGGGCGGGTTGGTTACTCGCCGGAAGGGTTCCCGGCGACGCCGGCCGGCCCCGGGTGCGGCGCGGGTGGGGCCCCGGTGCGGCACGGGTGGGGCCCGGGTCCGGCACGGGGTGGACGCGACGGGCGGTCAGCCCGGCACGATGTCCGGGGCGCCGAGGCGGGCGGCGTCGGCGGTCTGGTCGTCCGGTTGGAGCTGCGACTCCCGCTCGGCCTCCACCCGCTTGTGGTAGTGCTCGACCTCGCGCTGGACCCGGTCGGCGTCCCAACCCAGCACGCCCGCCATCAGTTCGGCGCACTCGCGGGCGCTGCGGGTGCCCCGGTCGAAGGTCTCGATGGAGATGCGGGTGCGCCGGGTGAGCACGTCGTCCAGGTGCCTGGCGCCCTCGTGGCTGGCGGCGTAGACGATCTCGGCGCGCAGGTAGTCGTCGGCGGCCGGCAGCGGGTGGGCGAGCGACGGGTCGTCGGCGATGAGGCCCAACACCTCGTCCAGCAGCGAGCCGTAGCGTTTCAGCAGGTGCTCCACCCGCACGACGTGCAGCCCGGAGCGGGCGGCGATGCGGGCACGGGCGTTCCACAGCGCGTCGTAGCCCTCGGCGCCCACCAGCGGGATGCGTTCGGTGCAGCTCTGCGCCACCCGCGCGTCGAGGCCGTGCACCGCCTCGTCCACGGCGTCCTTCGCCATCACCCGGTACGTCGTGTACTTGCCGCCGGCGACCACCACCAGGCCGGGCACCGGGTGCGCCACCGTGTGCTCGCGGGAGAGCTTGCTGGTCGCCTCCGACTCGCCTGCCAGCAGCGGGCGCAGGCCCGCGTAGACGCCCTCGACGTCGTCCCGGGTGAGCGGTGTCGCGAGCACCGAGTTGACCCGTTCCAGCAGGTAGTCGATGTCCGCCGAGGACGCGGCCGGGTGGGCCTTGTCGAGGTCCCACGCGGTGTCCGTGGTGCCGACGATCCAGTGGCGGCCCCACGGGATCACAAAGAGCACGCTCTTCTCGGTGCGCAGGATGAGGCCGGTGGAGGAGTTGATCCGGTCCCTGGGCACCACCAGGTGGATGCCCTTGGACGCCTTGACGTGGAACCGGCCGCGCTCGGTGATCAGCGACTGCGTGTCGTCCGTCCACACCCCCGTGGCGTTCACGACCTGCCGGGCGCGCACCTCGAACTCCCCGCCCTGTTCGAGGTCCTGGACGCGGGCGCCGACCACCCGCTCGCCCTCCCGCAGGAAGCCGACGACCCGGGTGCGGTTGGCGGCGTGCGCGCCGTAGGAAACGGCCGTGCGGACGAGGGCGGTGACAAAGCGCGCGTCGTCCACCTGGGCGTCGTAGTACTGGAGCGCGCCGGTCAGCGCGTCCTTGCGCAGGCAGGGCGCGACGCGCAGCGCGCCGCGGCGCGAGAGGTGGCGGTGCACCGGCAGGCCCCGGCCGTGCCCGGAGGAGACCGACATGGCGTCGTACAGGGCGACGCCCGATCCGGCGTAGAACCGCTCCCAGCCCCGATGCTGCAGCGGGTAGAGGAACGGCACGGGGCGCACCAGGTGCGGGGCCAGCCGCTCCAGCAGCAGCCCGCGTTCCTTCAGCGCCTCCCTGACGAGGGCGAAGTCCAGCATCTCCAGGTAGCGCAGACCGCCGTGGACGAGCTTGCTGGACCGGCTGGAGGTGCCCGACGCCCAGTCACGCGCCTCGACGATGGCCGTACTCAGCCCCCGGGTCGCCGCGTCGAGGACCGTGCCTGCGCCGACCACTCCCCCGCCGACGACCAGCACGTCCAGTTCGCGTTCGGCCATTCGGGCGAGCGCTTCGGTCCGCTCGGCCGGTCCCAGTGTCGCCGTCCTCACCGTCTGCCTCCCATGTCGCACCGCCTGTCCGGCCGTGCCGTCGTGTCGCCTGGTCGGTCCGTCTCGGTCGGTCCGTCTCGGTTGTGCCGTGTCGTCGGGCCCGGGAGGGGTCCCGTCCCAGGATCGTCCCCGCTTTCCGTGCCGCTGACCCGGCATCCGGCACGGTGGTCGCAATCCACCATATCTGTCATATATGCGCTTAACCTGACGTAGCGCCCCAACGAGCGACCGCCGCCGCCACGGGAAGGAACCCGCAACCATGCCCGTAGATCTCGCAGTCCTCGGACTCGGCCCCCTCGGTCTCTCCGCCGTCCGGAACGCCACGGCCGCCGGCCTCCGGACCCTCGGCTACGAGCCGGCGCCCGGCGCCGTCGAGGAGCTGGCCGCCGGCCGCGCCCCCGCCGACGGCTCGCTCAGCGCGCCCGAGCTGCGCCGGATGCTCAAGTCCGGCTTCACACCGACCGCCGACCCGGACGTGCTGGGCCGGGCCCGCACCGCGCTGCTGTGCGCGCCCACCCCGCCGGCCGCCGACGGCTCACTCGACCTGACCGCCGTCCTCACCGCGGCCGCCACGCTCGCGCGCCGGCTGCGCCCCCGCACCACCGTGGTCGTCGAGTCCACGGTGCCGCCCGGCGCCACCGAGAGCGTGGTGCGGGACGTCCTGGAGACCGGCTCCGGGCTGCGCGCCGGCCGCGACTTCCAACTCGCCTGCGCGCCCGGCCGCCCCGGCGACGGCCCCCGCGTCATCGCCGGCCTCACCCCGGCCTGCACCGAGGCCGCCGCGGCCGCCTACGGCCGGCTCACCGACAAGGTCGTCAGAGCCCGCGGACTGCGCGAGGCGGAGACCGCGAAGCTGCTCGAGAACAACATCGCGCACGTGAACACCGCGCTGGTGAACGAGATGGCGATCCTCTGCCACGACCTCGGCGTCGACCTGTGGGACGTCCTGCGCTGCGCCGACACCCGCCCGTCCGCCGACGCGTACCGCCCGGGCCCCGGGGTCGGCGGGCACGACGTGCCGGTGGACCCGGCGCAGCTCGCCACGCCCCGGCGGGCGTTCGGCCACCCGCCGCGGCTGGTCGCGCTCGCCCGCGCGGTCAACGACCGCATGCCCGAGTACGTCGTGCACCGCGCGGCCGCACTGCTCAACGAGCACGGCAAGTCCGCGCGCGGCGCCCGGCTGCTGCTGCTGGGCGTGACGCACCGGCCCGACCTCGCCGACCAGACCGGCTCACCCGCCCGGGAGGTCGCCGCCCGGCTCACCGACCTCGGTGCCGACCTGAGCTACCACGACCCCCACGTGCCGCACTGGTCCATCGCCGGCCGGCCCGTCCCACGTGTCGACTCCCTCTATGACGCCGCCGCCGAGGCCGATCTGACGGTGCTGCTCCAGAACCACCGCGTGTACGACCTCCAGGGACTCGCGGCGAAGGCGCAGCTGCTTCTCGACACCCGTGGCGCGAGCCCGGCCGGGGTCGCTCACCGGCTCTGAACATCCGCGCTGGCCAGGGGCTTTGTCAGTGGTGGCAACTAGAATCGACAGTGTTCGATTGGTTCGCCGACGCACCCTGGAGGATGCCGATGGCCGTTGTCGACGCACCACCGCTGCCCCCGCTGAGAGAGGTGCGGCTGCCCGCCGGTCAGCCGCGTGAATGGTACGAATCCCACAACCGCAAGCTGAAGGCCATGCGGCTGGCCCTCGCCTTGCTGAACACCGGGGTCTACCACCCGACCCAGGCCCCGAACCGCCGGATCCGCGCCATCGCCCCGCTGGTCGGGGTGCACCCGCCGTCGGACACGACCTGCCGTCTTGTCCGCTCGCTGATGCTGCGCTGAGCGCCGCGCGGCCGACGCTCCGCTGAGCCGCCGCGCGGCTGACGCGGCGCGCCGCCTGCTGCTCGACGTCCGCCCGCCGGCTCGGGCCCGGAAGTCCGCCCGGGCCGGTGTGAGGCCGGACGACCCGGCGCGCGCTCCCCTTCTCCGACTCGTCACCAGGTGACGGGCCGCCACGGCCCGCCGCCCGGCAGGCCGTGCCCGGAGCCGTTCGACGGCTCCGCACGGCCGCGTCACGCCCGCGCCCCGCGGACGCGACCGCCCGCAGAACACCGCAGCCACCGACGAAAGGTACCGCCTTGCCTCACGCCCTGGCCGACGACGGTCACGCGACGCTGCTGCCGCCCGCCGCCCGCCCCGCCGACTGACGCGCGGCGCCTCACCCGTACGGCGGTAGACGCGAGGGGCGCCCCCCGGCCCGGGGGGCGCCCCTCAGTACGTCGACTCACGCCGTGGTCGGCGCGGTTCAGCGGCTCAGGGCCACCGTGACCTCGACCCGCTGGAACTCCTTCAGCTCCGAGTAGCCCGTCGTGGCCATCGCCCGGCGCAGCGCGCCGAAGAAGTTCATCGAGCCGTCGGGCGTGTGCGACGGGCCGGTCAGCACCTCCTCGGTCGTGCCGACCGTGCCGAGGTGCACCTTCTTGCCGCGCGGCACGTCCTCGTGGACGGCCTCCATGCCCCAGTGGTGGCCGCGGCCGGGGGCGTCGGTGGCGCGCGCGAGCGGGGAGCCCATCATCACGGCGTCGGCGCCGCAGGCGATGGCCTTCGGCAGGTCGCCCGACCAGCCGACGCCGCCGTCGGCGATGACGTGCACGTAGCGGCCGCCGGACTCGTCCATGTAGTCGCGGCGGGCGGCGGCCACGTCCGCGACGGCGGTGGCCATCGGCACCTGGATGCCCAGCACGTTGCGGGTGGTGTGGGCGGCGCCGCCGCCGAAGCCCACGAGCACGCCGGCCGCGCCGGTGCGCATCAGGTGCAGCGCCGCCGTGTAGGTGGCGCAGCCGCCGACGATGACCGGCACGTCCAGCTCGTAGATGAACTGCTTGAGGTTCAGCGGCTCGGCGGCGGACGACACGTGCTCGGCGGAGACCGTGGTGCCCCGGATCACAAACAGGTCCACACCCGCGTCGACCACGGCCTTGGAGAACTGCGCCGTGCGCTGCGGGGACAGCGCGGCGGCGGTGACCACGCCCGCGTCCCTGACCTCCTTGATGCGCCGGCCGATCAGCTCCTCCTTGATCGGCTCGGCGTAGATCTCCTGGAGGCGGCGGTTGGCGCGCTCCTCGTCCAGCTCGGCGATCTCGTCGAGCAGCGGCTGCGGGTCCTCGTACCGGGTCCACAGGCCCTCGAGGTTGAGCACGCCGAGCCCGCCCATCTCACCGATGCGGATCGCGGTGGCGGGGGAGACGACCGAGTCCATCGGGGCGGCCAGGAACGGCAGCTCGAAGCGGTAGGCGTCGATCTGCCAGGCGATCGAGACCTCCTTCGGGTCGCGTGTGCGACGGCTCGGCACGACGGCGATGTCGTCGAACGCGTAGGCCCGCCGTCCGCGCTTGCCGCGCCCGATCTCGATCTCAGTCACGTGATACTGCCCTTCCGTACGGTGTGCGCCCCTCGGTGTCCCAGGGCGGCCCAGTATCCCAGGCGCCCGCCACTCCGCCAGCAGGACCCGGGCGGATGGCGGCGTACTCGATGTGCCCGGCGCCGAAGCGGGCTCAGCGGCTGCTGTAGTTGGGCGCCTCGGTGGTCATCTGGATGTCGTGCGGGTGGCTCTCCCGCAGACCCGCCGAGGTGATGCGCACAAACCGGCCGCGCTCCTTCATCTCCGGGACCGTCCGGCCGCCGACGTAGAACATCGACTGCCGCAGACCGCCGACGAGCTGGTGCACCACGGCCGCCAGCGGGCCGCGGTAGGGCACCTGGCCCTCGATGCCCTCGGGGATCAGCTTGTCGTCGCCGCTGACCTCCTCCTGGAAGTAGCGGTCCTTGGAGAAGGAGCGCTGGTCGCCGCGCGACTGCATGGCGCCGAGCGAGCCCATGCCGCGGTAGGACTTGAACTGCTTGCCGTTGATGAACAGCAGCTCGCCCGGGGACTCCTCGCACCCGGCGAGCAGGCTGCCCAGCATGACCGTGTCCGCGCCGGCGACCAGCGCCTTGGCGATGTCGCCGCTGTACTGGAGGCCTCCGTCGCCGATCACCGGCACGCCGGCCGCGCGGGCCGCCTCCGCGGCCTCGTAGATCGCCGTCACCTGCGGCACGCCCACACCGGCGACCACGCGCGTCGTGCAGATGGAGCCCGGTCCGACGCCCACCTTCACGGCGTCCACCCCGGCGTCGACGAGCGCCTTGGCGCCGTCCCTGGTGGCGACGTTGCCGCCGATGACGTCCACCTGGTTGCCCGACTTGATCTTCGCGGCCATCTCGCCGACCAGCCGGGAGTGGCCGTGGGCGGTGTCCACGACGACAAAGTCGACGCCGGCCTCGATCAGCGCCTGGGCGCGCTCGTACGCGTCGCCGGCGACACCGACCGCCGCGCCGACCAGCAGCCGGCCGTCGGCGTCCTTGGCGGCGTTCGGGTACTTCTCGGCCTTGACGAAGTCCTTGACGGTGATGAGGCCCCTGATCCGGCCCTCGGCGTCGACCAGCGGAAGCTTCTCGATCTTGTGCCGCCGCAGCAGCTCCATGGCCTCGTCGCGGTTGATGCCGACCCGTCCGGTGACCAGCGGCATCGGCGTCATGACCTCGCGGACCTGGCGGTCGCGGTCGGTCTCGAAGGCCATGTCGCGGTTGGTGACGATGCCCAGCAGCTTGCCCGCGTTGTCGGTGACCGGCACGCCGCTGATGCGGAACCGGCCGCACAGCGCGTCGGCCTCGCGGAGGCTCGCGTCGGGGCGGATCGTGATGGGGTCGGCGACCATGCCGGACTCGGACCGCTTCACCCGGTCGACCTGGGCGGCCTGGTCCTCGATGGAGAGGTTGCGGTGCAGCACGCCGACGCCGCCCTGGCGGGCCATCGCGATCGCCATCCGGGCCTCGGTGACCTTGTCCATCGCCGCCGACAGCAGCGGGATGTTCACCTTGACGTTCCGCGTCACGTACGACGCGGTGTTGATGTCCTGCGGCGCCATGTCGGACTCGCCCGGCAGCAGCAACACATCGTCGTAGGTCAGCCCGAGGGTGGCGAATTTAGCGGGCACACCGCCGACGTCGTCCTTCATGACACCTTCCCCAATGGTCTTGCTGCGGCACGGGTGTCCATGCTAACGCCCAGAAGACACCCGCTCGTACGGCTGATTCCTGGTAGGAAACTACGGGCGGCGAGGGCGACAACACCTGGTTGCGCCCGTTTGTTCCCCCTCTTCCCGCCCGTTGCCCCTACTGCTCGGCGAGCGCGCGCAGCCGGCTGAGCGCCCGGTGCTGGGCCACCCGCACGGCACCCGGCGACATGCCGAGCATCTGCCCCGTCTCCTCCGCGGTGAGCCCGACGGCCACCCGCAGCAGGATCAGCTCCCGCTGGTTCTCCGGCAGGCTGGCCAGCAGCTTCTTCGCCCACTCGGTGTCGCTGCTGAGCAGCGCCCGCTCCTCCGGGCCGAGCGAGTCGTCCGGCTGCTCGGGCATCTCGTCGGAGGGGACCGCCGTGGACCCCGGGCGCCGCATGGCGGCACGCTGGAGGTCGGCGATCTTGTGCTGGGCGATGGCGACCACAAACGCGTCGAACGGCTTGCCGGTGTCCCGGTAGCGCGGCAGCGCGCACAGGACGGCCAGACACACCTCCTGCGCGAGGTCGTCCACGAAGTGCCGCGCGTCCCCCGGCAGCCGGCTGAGCCGGGTGCGGCAGTAGCGCAGGGCGAGCGGATGGACGTGGGCGAGCAGGTCGTGCGTCGCCTGCTCGTCGCCCTCCGCGGCACGACGGACAAGAGTCCCGATGGCCGACACGGCCGTTCTCTCGTCGTCACGCATCGGTCCATGGTGCACCGACGCCGGAGCGTCCGTCGCACCGAGCCCGCTGTTGTGCACCGAAGCGTTATGAGTGGGCGCGCTCGTCGGCATCTTCCGCGCCCTCCCCTCACGCCTGACTGACCGGTCCCCGAGGAACTCCATGCCTTCAAGGA
>NZ_WMLF01000182.1 GCF_014156695.1 Streptomyces durbertensis
GGGGGGGTGTGGAGGGACGGGTCGGCCGGCATCGGCTGCCGGTAGAACTGCCCGCTGTGCAGCGGTTCGCCCCAGGCGCCCTGCGAACTGGGCATCAGCAGCTGGTCGTCCTGGTCCGCTCCGGGCCCGACTGCCGGGTCGGGGAAGGTGTAGCCGCCGGACGCCGGCGCGCCCGGCTGCTCCTGCGGTGCGCCTGCGTTCTCCGGCTGTCCCTCGCCGGGGATCCGGCCGGTGTCAGTCATGCGTACCCCTCGCCCATCGTCCTCTTCTGCCAGCCCGCCGGGACGGTAAGCCCCCTTGTGAGGAACAACGAGCGCGTGGAACTCACGGCACGTCTCCCTCGTTCGTCCTTCCGCGACGTGACGCGGAAACCCGGTGGCGCGACCTGCTCGACCGCTGGTCGAGCGGGTCTGCGCGGGTGCGGCGAACCGCCCGACGGACCGGACACACAACGGTCCATCACCCTACCCGCCGGCACCGACAGAGGGTGTCCCGGGTGCACGACTGACCCCGCTTGGTCACGGTTCATTCCGACCAGATCACATACGACTTCCGCAGAGCAGGAAAACGACCGTCCGGTCCCGCTCGGCCCAGTCGGTGGTGTCCAGGTCGACGGACTGGAGCAGCAGGCATTCGACCCGGTAGCCGGCCTCGCCGAGCACCCGGCCCAGGGCCTCGGCCTCGTCCCGGGTTCCGGCGTGGGTCACCACCCGTTCGGGTCGGCGGTCGGCGCAGGCGGCGAGCAGGCGGGGCGAGGGGCTGCCGACCCGCACGACGTCCGGTTCCGGCAGGTCCTCCAGCACCTGCGGCGCGCCGCCGTGCACGACCTGCACCTGGACGCCGAGGGCTGCGGCGGTCGCCGAAGCGCGGCCGCACGCCTCCGCGTTGCGGTCGACGGCGATCACGCCGGCGCCGAATCGCGCGGCTTCGGCCGCCAGCCGGCCGTCGCCCGTGCCGATGTCCCACAGCAGGTCGCCGGGGCGCGGGCCGAGGCGGGCCAGTTGCACGGCGCGCAGCTGGGTGGAGCCGTCGGCCACCGCGCCCGGCGGCTCGGCCTCGGTGGACCGGTCGGTCCGGTAGGGCAGGGCCCAGCCGCGGGGTTCCTCGCTGTGGCCGGCCGGTCGGCCGGCGAGCCAGCCGCCGGCCCGGTGGTGTCCGGCGCCACCGTTGGTCTCCGCCGGTCGTGGAACGCTCTGGCCGCCGACGACGATCACGACGTTGGGGTCCCGCCACACGTGGTCGGCGGCCTTGTCGGAGGTGAGGACGGTGACCCTCTCCTGCGGGGTGCCGAGTGCCTCGCAGATGACAAAGGTGCGGTGCACTCCGGTGAGCAGCAGGCCGAGTTCGGCGGGTCCGGCGCCGGGTGAGGTGAGGACGGCGACCTTGGGATGGGCGCGGCAGACGTTGACGGCCCGGCGCAGGGTGCGGCTGTGGGCGACGACGATCTGGGCGTCGTCCCACGGCATTCCGGCGCGGGCGAAGGCGGTCGCGACGGCGGAGACGGCCGGGACCACCTCGACCTCCAGCCCGAACTCGGGGGCGCGGAGCGTCCGTACGACGCCGAAGAAGCCCGGGTCGCCGTCGGCGAGCACCACGGCGGTGCCCCGGTGGGAGGCGATCCGGCGGGCGGCCAGCGGGACGCTGCCGAGCTGTATCCGTTCGGCGCCCGGCGGTACCTCGGGCAGTGCCAGGTGGTGGGCGGCGCCGGCGACCAGGGTGGCGGCCCGGAGGGCGGAGAGGGCCGCGGCGGTCAGCGGCGAGCCGTCCCACCCGATCACCGTGACGCGGTCGGCCATCGGCGTGATTCTCCTGGGGGCTGGTGCGCAGGTCGGGGGCAGGGTGAGACTACCCGAGCCGTGCGGTGCGCACCCGTCGGCCCGGCACGCCTCCCGCCTCCCGGTGTCTGGTTCCCGTCCGGCGGGTGCGCGGGTCAGCCGTGGTGCCGGCCGGGCCAGTTCGGGTAGTGCGCGTAGGTGCCGCCCCGGGCCAGTTCCTCGGCGACGCCGTCCAGGTCCTCCGGGAGGAGGCTCCAGACGATGAGGTCGGTGCGCAGTTCGGTCCAGTGGCCTTCGTCGGTGCGGGTACGCGCTATCCACGCGTTGCGCAGGACGCCCTCGCTGATGCAGCCGATCTTCTGGGCGACCTGCTGGGAGGCGGTGTTGTCGGCGGCGGTGCGCAGTTCGAGCCGTTCGAAGCCCTGGTCGTCGAAGAGCCAGCCGGCGGCCGCCAGCACCGACTCGCAGGCGTAGCCCTCCCCCCTGGCCCAGGGGGCGATGACGTACGCGGCCTCGGCTGCACCCACCCGCCGGTCGACGTTGCGGAGGTGGACGGTCCCGACGAGGCGTTGGGTGAGGAACTCGGTGACGGCGAACGCCACTCCGGTGCCGGCGATACGTTCCGCCGGGGTCCGGACGGTGATCCACTCGCGTGCGTGGGCCTCGGTGTAGGGGGTGGGCACGGAGGTCCAGGCGATGACCAGTTCGTCGTTCATCATCTCGGTGAACTCCGGGACGTCCGCCTCGTCGAGCGGCCGCAGCACCAGCCGGTCCGTGCTGAGTGAGATGTCCGGGAATCCGGGAGACGAAGGGGTCATGCGCCGCTCCAACCTGCGAGGGGTCAAGTGCACAGCATGCAGCATCGATCACCGGACACGCAGCGGCGGGCCCCGGTGACCCCCGGGTTCGGGTGGTCGTCGGGACCCGCCGCCGCGTGCCGTGGCCGGTCAGGACCCGACGGGCCCGAAGGCCGGGATGACCGAACCGTCGTCGTAGGTCTTCTCCAGGTAGCTGCGGACCTTGTCGGAGTTGAGGAGCTCGGCGAGCTTGACGACCCGCGGGTCCTTCTCGCCGCCCTTCTTCACGGCGAGCAGGTTGGCGTACGGGTTGCCCTCGGTCTTCTCGACGACAAGGGCGTCCTCGGCCGGCTTCAGCTTGGCCTCGATGGCGTAGTTCCCGTTGATGACGGCGGCGTCCACGTCGCCCAGCGAGCGCGGCAGGGTCGCCGCCTCCAGCTCCTTGAACTTCAGGCCCTTGGGGTCGGTGACGTCCGCGAGGGTGGCGCCGGTGCCGACTCCGTCCTTGAGGGTGATCAGGCCGTGGTCGGCGAGCAGCTTCAGCGCCCGGCCCTCGTTGGTGGCGTCGTTGGGCACGGCGACGGTGTGCCCGGCCTTGAGGTCCTTCACGTCCTTGACGGACTTGGAGTAGAGCGCCAGGGGCTCCAGGTGGACGTTGACGACCGGGACGAGGGTGTCGCCGTTCTGCTTGTTGTAGTCGTCGAGGAAGGGCTTGTGCTGGAAGAAGTTGGCGCCGACCTGGCCGTCCTGGACGGCGGTGTTGGGCAGCCGGTAGTCGTCGAAGACCTTGATCTTCAGCTTGAGGTCGGCGTCCTCGGCGAGGTTGTCGCGGACGTACTCGAGGATGCCGGCGTGCGGGGTGGCGGAGGCGCCGACGGTCAGCGGCTTGCTGGTGTCGGTGGCGGCGCCGGTGTCCGGGTCGGAGGCCGTGCCGCAGGCGGTCAGGGCGAGGGTGAGGGCCGCGGCGGTCGCCGCGAGGACGGTGGTCCTGGTGTGGGTACGCACGAAGAGTGCCTCTTTCTGTGTGGTGCCGGCCCGACAAAGGGTTCGGGCTCGTTCTGGGGCGGGCGCGGTGGGGGCTTGTCAGCGGTGTGGGCTGTCAGCCGCCCTTGCGCTCGTGCCGGGTGAGCAGCCGCACGGCGGTGTCGCCGAGCAACTGGACGAGGGTGACGAGGACGATCAGCACGGCGACGGTGGCGAGCATCAGCCCCGTCTCGAAGCGCTGGTAGCCGTAGGTGAGGGCGAGGTTGCCCAGGCCGCCGCCGCCCACGACGCCGGCCATCGCGGAGTAGCCGACGAGCACGATGACGGTGGTGGTGAGGCCGGCGACGAGGGACGGCAGCGCCTGGGGCAGCAGCACCTTGAAGACGGTGGTGCCGGTGCCGCCGCCCATCGCCTGGACGGCCTCCACCAGCCCGTGGTCGACCTCCCGTACCGCCGTCTCCACCAGCCGGGCGAAGAACGGGATGGCGCCGACGGCCAGCGGCACGATGGCGGCGGTGGGTCCGATGAAGGTGCCGACGAGCAGCCGGGTGAAGGGGATCAGCGCGACGAGCAGGATGATGAACGGCAGCGAGCGGCCGACGTTGACCACCGCGCCGATCACCTTGTTCACGGCGGTGTTGCGCAGCATGCCGCCCCGGTCGGTGAGGACAAGCAGGACGCCCAGCGGGAGCCCGCCCAGCGCGGCGACGGCCGTGGACCAGCCCACCATGTAGAGGGTGTCCACGCAGCCCTGCACCAGCAGCGGTTGCATCTGGTCCCAGGTCACTTGACGGCCTCCTCGGTGGGGACGGTGGTCCGCGCGGTTCCGGCGGCGGCCGGGATGTCGACGGTGAGGCCGCGTTCCCGGAGGAAGCCGATCGGTACGACGTTGTCCTCGTGGCGTCCGGGCAGTTCGATCCGCATCCGGCCGATCTGGCGGCCGGCGACGGTGTCCATGGCGGCGCCGAGGATGGAGATGTCGATGTGGTAGGTGCGGGCGAGCTGGGAGATCACCGGCTGCGCGGTGGCCGAGCCGTGGAAGGTGACGTCCACGACGGTGCCGCCGGCGGTCGCGGGGTCGCCGCCGACGGGGAAGAGTTCGGCGGCCAGTTCGGAGCCGGGGGTGGCGAGCAGGTCGTCGACGCGGCCCGACTCGACCACGCGGCCGCCGCGCATCAGGGCGGCGGAGTCGCAGACGCTCTTGACGACGTCCATCTCGTGGGTGATGAGCAGCACGGTCAGTCCCAGCTCGCGGTTGAGGTCGCGCAGCAGCCGCAGGACGGACCGGGTGGTCTCGGGGTCGAGCGCCGAGGTGGCCTCGTCCGAGAGCAGCACCTTCGGGTCGCCGGCCAGTGCCCGGGCGATGCCCACGCGCTGCTTCTGGCCGCCGGAGAGCTGGCCGGGGTGCACGCGCGCCTTGTCGGCGAGGCCGACGAGGTCGAGGAGTTCGAGCGCCCGGCGGGCCCGGTCGCGGCGGGGCACGCCGAGGATCTCCAGGGGGAGTTCGACGTTGCCCTGCACGGTCCGCGCGGACAGCAGGTTGAAGTGCTGGAAGATCATGCCGATGCGGCTGCGGGCGCGGCGGAGTGCCGCCGAGGGGCGTCCGCCGTCGGCGCGGCCGGCGGGGGCGAGCGCGGTCAGGTCCTGGCCGGCCACGGTCACCGAGCCGGAGGTGGGGCGTTCCAGCAGGTTGACGCAGCGGATGAGGGAGGACTTGCCGGCGCCGCTCTGTCCGATGACGCCGAACACCTCGCCCTCCGCCACATGGAGGTTCACCCCGTCCAGGGCGGTGACCTCGCGGTCACGGGTTCGGTAGACCTTGGTCAGGTCCGTGGTGGTGATCACTGGTTTCCGTCACTGTCGTTCGGTGGCACGGGGGTGGGTGCCGGGCACGGGTGTGTCTTCGCGGTGCGGGGTGGTCCCGGGCGGGGTGGGACGACCGGTCGACGCCGGGTCTCAGGCTCTCGGGTCTCTCGCTTCGGGGCGCGAGGCGGCTGCGGCGGGGGCCCTCAGCGGTGACACATTCGACGCGGGCAGCAGCGGACGCCGGGCGGGTTCGTCGCCTCGGTGCCGTGGGTGCGGTGCCGCGTCGTGCTCATGGGCCCAGTTAAACAGAGCCCCGGACGACCGTCTCACCAGACAGAACCCGCGTCCGCATTGCGGACAGCCCGAACCTGGTTCGGCTCGACCTCGCATCGAGCGAACGCAGCCCGGTTTGACCCCTGTGAACTGGGGAAACAGCGTCGTTTGTACGGTCGCCGGCGCCTGGGCGGCGGCGGCCCCGCTGTGGTGAAGCCCACTCCCCGGCCGAGCGCGGGCCGACTGAGGTGGGCGACTCCGCCCGTACTACAGTCGTTGCCATGCTCACCCCGCTGACGGTCGCGGTCGCCGTGACCGCCCTCGCGCTGGCCGCCTGGTGCGGCCATGCGGCCTACCGGGACCAGCCGACCAAGGACTGGCACTTCATCGGCATGGCCGTGGTCACCGTGCTCGCGCTCGCCCAGCTGGTGGTGGGCGTTGTCCTGCTGGCGCAGGGCCGGGAGCCGGCGGACGGCACGGTGGTGTTCGTGTCGTACCTGCTGGGCGCGGCAGCCGCGATCCCGGCGGTCGGCTTCCTCTCCCTCGCCGAACGCACCCGCTGGGGGTCGGTGACGGTGGCGGCCGGCGCGGTGGTGCTCGCGGTCCTCCAGGTGAGGCTGCACGACATCTGGGGAGGCGGCGTTGGCTGAGGTACGCGTCAGGACGGGCCCGCCCGCGTCCGGCGGGATCGGCACCGGACCGGGACGGCTGCTCGTCACGCTCTACGCCGTCTTCACCGTCGGGGCGGCGTCCCGCTCGATCTACCAGCTCTCCACCCGCTTCGACGAGGCGCCGCTGGCCTACGTGCTGTCGGCGCTGGCCGCGCTGGTGTACGGCTTCATCACGGTGGCGCTGGTGCGCGGCGGTGAGCGCGCGCGGGCGCTGGCGGTGGGCTGCTGTGTCGCGGAGCTGGCCGGGGTGCTGGTCGTCGGCACCTGGACGGTGCTCGACCCGGCCGCGTTCCCCGACGCCACGGTGTGGTCGGACTACGGCATGGGCTATCTGTTCATCCCGCTGGCGCTGCCGGTCACCGGACTGCTGTGGCTGCGCCGCCACCGCCGCCCGGCGGCCTGAGCCGCCCGGCACGACAGCCGCCCGGCACAGACACACGTGAGGGGCGGACGACCGGTGGTCGTCCGCCCCTCACGTGCTGTCCGGCCGCGCCCGGTCAGGCGCTGGTGACAAACGCCCCCGAGTCGGCGGGCTCCTTGGCCAGTTCCTTCTCCAGCACGATCAGGCTGCGCCGCGGCGAGACCTTCTCGGTGGCCGTGGTGACGTAGCCGCAGCGACGGCAACCTCCGCCTCTACCGCCGCTGCGGTGCCCGGTGTGGAGGCGGAACCGGCGGGCGCCCTCGGTCTGCGCGAGTTCGCGCTCCAGCGCGCTCAGCAGTCGGCCGCCGAGGCCGTGCCGCTGGAGGCGGGGATGCACGATCAGCTTGTCGATCAGCCCGATGCCCTCGCCGTCGACCGAGCCGCGCACCGAGCCCACGACCTCCTGGCCGAGCCGGGCCACCAGCACCCGGCCGCCGGCCAGCTCCGCGCGCAGTTCCTCCAGGCTCTGGGTGAGGGGCTCGATGGTGTAGTCGCCGTACAGCTGCGCCTCCGCCTGGTAGCAGAGGTACTGGAGCTTGAGGATCTGTTCGACGTCCTGCTCGGCTGCCGCAGAGATGGTCACGCTCATGCCCATGTGCGCACGCCTCTCCCTTGTGAGTGTCGCGCCGGTCCGCGCTGGGTTGAGGGTCGCGCGGCCGAACTGTCTGCCCTGGTGACGTCGGTCGTCTATCGCACCATTCCCCCGCGTTCAACGATTCCAACCTCCGTCACGAGCATTCTGCGCAGACATCCCAGGCAACGGGAACGCAACGGCCCCACACTGCCCTGTGAGATTCCCAACTCGCCTGCGATTTCCTGGTACGTCGCGCCGTCGGCGGCCAGGAGCGCGGAGAGCAGACGGGGACAGCGGCCGGGCAGACGGGTGATGAGGCGGCGCAGGGCGTGTCGCCGCTCGGCGGCCAGGTAGCTCTCCTCCGGGCCCGGGGCCGCGCGGTCGGGGTGGGCGGCGCGGTCGGATCGGAGGCGGGCCGGCGGCACGGCGGTCTCGCGGCGGGTGCCGGACCGCAGCCGGGCCGCCTCCCTCCGCGCGGTCGTGCGCAGCCAGGCGTCGACCGGCTCGGGCGGGACGCCCGTGTCACCGAGGTGTTCCAGCCAGCGCAGCCAGGTCAGCTGGCGCAGGTCGTCGGGGTCCACACCGCCCGAGGCGGTCTGCGCGCGGCAGGCGGCGTCCAGCAGCGGACGCGGTGGCAGCGGACGCGGCGGCGGACGACGCCCGGCGGGAGGGCGTGCGGTGGTCGTCGGGGAGGGGCGCATGCCCGGCGGGACGGGCGGGTCCCGCCGGGCGGTTGCGGCACGGGCCGACGATCACCCGTGGGAGCGACGGAAGTCCTCGGCGGCCAGCAGGGCGGTGTCCGGATTGTCGGTGAAGATCCCGTCGATGCCCGTCTCGAAGTACGCGCGGTAGGCGCCGAAGACGTCGCCGTAGGCGTTGGGGTCGGAACCGCGCCGGAAGTCGGCGGGCAGGAAGGAGTTCTCGTTGCGCATGGTGTAGGGGTGCAGGACCAGGCCGCGCTGGTGGGCGTCGCGCACCAGCGCGGTGGGGCGGGTCAGCCGACCCTCGGAGTCACGCGGGATGACCAGGTCGAGGGTGGGCCCGATGCCCTGGGCGAAACCGGCGATCCAGCGCAGCCCCTTGGGGGTGATCAGGTCGGCGACCGTGCGCGGGTCACCGGACTCCACGAAGTCCCAGGGGCGGGAGGAGGCGCTGGAGAGCAGGACGACCCGCGGTGTGTCGACCAGCTTCGCCAGGCGCCGCATGCTGCTCGGCTCGAAGGACTGGAGGAAGACCGGGGAGCCGGCGCGGTGCAGTCCGTGCTTGCGCAGGATGCGGGCGAGTGGTTCCTCCAGCCCGAGCCCGAGCTTGCGGAAGTAGGTGGGGTGCTTGGTCTCGGCGTGCAGCCACACCGGCCGGCCCCGGCGGGCGCCTTCACGCCGCGCCCACGTCACGACCTCCTCGAAGGTCGGCACCGGCCAGCGGCCGTCGTAGACGGTGTTCTGCTGCCGCTGCCGCGGGATGCGCTCGGTGGCGCGCAGGGTGCGCAGTTCGGCGAGGGTGAAGTCCTCGGTGAACCAGCCGGTGTAGCGCACGCCGTCGACGGTCTTGGTGGTGCGCCGGTCCGCGAACTCCGGCCGGTCGGCGACGTCCGTGGTGCCGCTGATGTCGTTCTCGTGCCGGCAGACGAGGTGGCCGTCCCGGGTCGGCACCAGGTCCTGCTCGATGACGTCGGCGCCCATGTCGAGCGCGAACTGGTAGGCGCCGAAGGTGTGTTCGGGCCGGTAGCCGCTGGCGCCGCGGTGTGCGACCACCGCCGGGACGGGAAGCCCGCGACCCCGTCCACGGCCGGGTGCCGGTGCGGCCGCCGCCGGGGCGGCCCCGGCTCCCAGCACGCCCGCGGTCGCCCCCAGCGCCGCGGCGCCCAGTACCGCTCTCCTGCCCGGTCGTCGCTCGTCCGACATCGGTTCTCCTCACCGTCGACTGCGTGGAACTGGAGCGTGGTCGCGCGGCGCGCGCCGGGGGCGTGCGCCGCGAACCGCAGCGTAGGTGCTGCGGCGCGTCGCGGTGGGGACTTCCCGGGGAACATGCCGGAACATGGAGGTAACACCCGTTCGGTACGGTGGGCCGGCAGCGGCCGCCACCCCCTCGCACCACCCGGGGTGGCCCGGGGCGTTACCCACGAGTATCGTCCTGCCGTCAGTCAGCCGTTTGATGTGTCCAGACCGGAGGCGAAGTCGCCGTGCAGCCCCGTTTCCTGCTGATCAAGGCCGTGCTCGGCCCGACGTTGCGGGCCCTGTTCCGGCCGCGTGTGGAGGGTGCGGACCGGATTCCCGGATCCGGTCCGGTGATCCTGGCCGGAAACCACCTCACCTTCATCGACTCGATGATCCTGCCGCTGGTCAGCAGGCGACAGGTGTTCTTCATCGGCAAGGACGAGTACGTCACCGGGCGCGGGCTCAAGGGCCGGCTCATGGCGTGGTTCTTCACCGGGGTCGGCATGATCCCCGTCGACCGGGACGGCGGGCGCGGCGGCGTGGCCGCGCTGATGACCGGCCGTCGGGTGCTGGAGGAGGGCAGGGTGTTCGGCATCTACCCCGAGGGCACCCGCTCCCCCGACGGCCGCCTCTACCGGGGCCGCACCGGCATCGCCCGGCTGGCGCTGATGACCGGCGCGCCGGTGGTGCCGTTCGCGATGATCGGCACGGACCGGCTGCAGCCGGGCGGCAAGGGCATGCCGCGCTTCGGCCCGGGCCGCCGGGTGACGGTCCGCTTCGGCGAGCCGCTGGACTTCTCCCGCTACGAGGGCATGGACCGCGACCGCTACGTGCTGCGGGCGGTCACCGACGAGGTGATGAGCGAGGTCATGCGGCTCTCCGGCCAGGAGTACGTCGACATGTACGCCACCAAGGCGAAGGCCGCCTGAGCCGGCGGTCGCGCCCCTTCGCCGAGCGCAGGTGAGCGGGGCGGACGTGGGCGGGGC
>NZ_WMLF01000183.1 GCF_014156695.1 Streptomyces durbertensis
GGCCCGCACGACCGTTGTCGTGCGGGCCCCTGCCCGTGCTGCGCCCGGCGGCTCAGGTGTCCACCACCGTCGTCAGGAACTCGCCCACCCACGCCAGCAGTTCACGGCCCACCACCGGCTTGCCGCCGATGCCGCCCGCCTTCGGCCGCGGCACCAGCACCTGCCGCGTCGCCGCCTTCACCACCGCGCCCCGGTGCAGCCGCTTGAGCCGCAGCTCCTGCGACTCCCGCAACTCCACCGGCGAGAACCGGATGTTGCTCCCCTGAAGCGTGACGTCGGTGACCCCGCACGACCTCGCCAGCATCCGCAGCCCCGCCACCAGCAGCAGGTTCTCCACCGGCTCGGGAAGCTTGCCGTAGCGGTCCGCCAACTCCTCCCGGACCGCCGCGATGTCCTCCTCCGAGTTCGCCGAGGCGATCGCCCGGTACGCCTGCAGCCGCAGCCGCTCCCCCGGCGCGTAGTCGTGCGGTACGTGCGCGTCCACCGGAAGCTCGATCTTCACCTCCAGCGGCGCCGCCTCCTCGTCCGGCTTGCCGTCCATCGACGCCCGGAAGTCGGCCACCGCCTCCCCCACCATCCGCACATACAGGTCGAAACCCACGCCCGCGATGTGACCCGACTGCTCGCCGCCGAGCAGGTTGCCCGCGCCGCGGATCTCCAGGTCCTTCATCGCCACGTACATGCCCGCGCCCATCTCCGTGTGCTGCGCGATCGTCGCCAGCCGCTCGTGCGCGGTCTCCGTCAACGGCTTCTCCGGCGGGTACAGGAAGTAGGCGTAACCCCGCTCCCGGCCCCGGCCCACCCGGCCCCGCAGCTGGTGCAGCTGCGACAGGCCGAAGTTGTCGCCGCGCTCCACGATCAGTGTGTTCGCGTTCGAGATGTCGATACCGGACTCGACGATCGTCGTCGACACCAGCACGTCGAACTTCTTCTCCCAGAAGTCCACCACCACCTGCTCCAGCGCCGACTCCGACATCTGGCCGTGCGCCGTGGCGATCCGCGCCTCCGGCACGATCTCCCGCAGCCGGGCCGCCGCCCGGTCGATCGACTCCACCCGGTTGTGGATGTAGAAGACCTGCCCCTCGCGCAGCAGCTCACGGCGGATCGCCGCACCGATCTGCCGCTCCTCGTACGGGCCGACAAACGTCAGCACCGGATGCCGCTCCTCCGGCGGCGTGGTGATCGTCGACATCTCCCGGATGCCGGTCACCGCCATCTCCAGCGTGCGCGGGATCGGCGTCGCCGACATCGTCAGCACGTCCACGTTCGCCCGCAGCTTCTTCAGCTGCTCCTTGTGCTCCACACCAAAACGCTGCTCCTCGTCGACGATGACCAGGCCCAGGTCCTTGAACTTCGTCTGCGAGGAGAACAGGCGGTGGGTGCCGATCACCACGTCCACCGAACCCTCCCGCAGCCCCTCCAGCACCGCCAGCGCCTCGGCGTCCGACTGGAACCGGGAGAGCGCGCGGACGTTGACCGGGAACTGCCGGTACCGCTCGGTGAACGTCCCGAAGTGCTGCTGCACCAGCAGCGTCGTCGGCACCAGCACCGCCACCTGCTTGCCGTCCTGCACCGCCTTGAACGCCGCCCGCACGGCGATCTCCGTCTTGCCGTAACCGACGTCGCCGCAGATCAGCCGGTCCATCGGAACCGGCTTCTCCATGTCCTCCTTGACCTCGCCGATCGTCGTCAGCTGGTCCGGCGTCTCCGCGTACGGGAACGCGTCCTCCAGCTCCCGCTGCCACGGCGTGTCCGGACCGAACGTGTGCCCCGGCGCGGCCATCCGCGCCGAGTACAGCTTGATCAGGTCGGCGGCGATCTCCTTGACCGCCTTCTTCGCCCGCGCCTTCGTCTTCGCCCAGTCCGCGCCGCCCAGCCGGTGCAGCGACGGCGCCTCCCCGCCCACGTACTTGGTGACCTGCTCCAACTGGTCCGTCGGAACAAAAAGCCGGTCCCCCGGCTGGCCGCGCTTCGCCGGCGCGTACTCCACCAGCAGGTACTCACGCGTCGCGCCCTGCACCGTGCGCTGCACCATCTCCACGTAGCGGCCCACACCGTGCTGCTCGTGCACGATGTAGTCACCCACCTGCAGCGTGAGCGGATCGATCGTCTTACGGCGCCGCGCCGGCATCCGCGTGCCGTCCCGGCCCGCCGCCGCCCGCTGACCCGACAGGTCCGTCTCCGTCAACACCACCAGACCCAGCTCCGGCGCGACAAAACCGGTCTCTAGCGAGCCGCACGCCACATGCACCACCGACGGCGAGATCTCCCCCAGCTCCGCGTCCAGCCGTGCCGGAACCCCCTCACCGCCCAGCACCTCGACCGTGCGGGCCGCCGGACCGTGCCCCTCCGTCAGGTACACACAGCGCCAGCCGCGCTCCAGCCACCCCTTGGTGTCCGCCAGCGCACGGGCCGTGTCACCCCGGTACGCCTCCGGCGCCCGCAACCCCAACCGGAGACTGTCCGCCTCCCCCTCCACCTCGTCCGCCGCGAACGGGCTCACCGTCCACCACAGCATGCCGAGCTCACGCGCCCGGTCCCGGACGTCCGCGATCCCCCACAGCGACGCCGCGCCCACATCGATCGGCGCCTCGCCGCCACCCGCCGACGCCGCCCACGACGCCTGCAGGAACTCCTGGCTCGTCGCCACCAGATCCGCCGCCCGGGTACGCACCCGCTCCGGATCGCACACCACCGTCATGCTGCCCGCCGGCAACACGTCCAGCAGCAGCTCCATGTCGTCCACCAGCACCGGCGCCAGCGACTCCATGCCCTCGACCGCCACTCCCTCGGCGATCTTCCCCAGCAGCTCGTCCAGCTCCGGATGCTCCCGCGCCAGATCCGCCGCCCGCGCCCGCACCTCGTCCGTCAGCAGCAGCTCCCGGCACGGCGGCGCCCACAACCCGTGCTCCGCCACCTCCAGCGACCGCTGGTCCGCCACCTTGAAGTAGCGGATCTCCTCCACGTCGTCACCCCAGAACTCCAGCCGCAGCGGGTGCTCCTCCGTCGGCGGGAAGACGTCCAGGATGCCGCCGCGCACCGCGAACTCGCCGCGCTTCTCCACCAGCTCAACCCGCGCATAGGCGGCCGCCGCCAGCCCCCGCACCACTTCGTCCAGATCCGCCGACTCCCCCGACCGCACCCGCACCGGGACCAGCTCGCCAAGCCCCTTCACCTGCGGCTGCAGCACCGAACGCACCGGCGCCACCACCACCGACACCGGCCCCGCGCCCGGATCGTCCGCACTCGGATGCGCCAGCCGCCGCAACACCGCCAACCGGCGGCCCACCGTGTCACTGCGCGGCGACAGACGCTCGTGCGGCAGCGTCTCCCACGCCGGGTACTCCACCACCGACTCCTCCGGCAGCAGCGAACGCAGCGCCGCCGCCAGGTCCTCCGCCTCGCGGCTCGTCGCCGTCACCGCCAGCACCGGCCGCCCGGCCTCCCTGGCCAGCGCCGCGACCGTCAGCGGCCGCGCGGCGGCCGGACCCACCACGTCCACGTGGTCCCGACGGCCGTCGGCCGCCGCCCGCACCGCCTCACCGAGCGCCGGGTCACTCACGACGGCATCAAGCAGACCGGTCACACGCATGGAAGAAATCCGTCCCCGCAGATGGCTGGACAACGCGAAAGGCCCGATCCACACGGACCGGGCCTTCCAGCCTACGCCGACCGCCGCCGCGACCGGCCGCTACTCGGTGGCGATCGCCGACAGGACGTTCATCCGGCCGGCGCGGAACGCCGGAACCAGCGCCGCCACCAGGCCCACCACCGCCGCGCCGAAGAACACCGTGACGATCGTCGCCCACGGGATCTCCAGCACTCGCAGCCCCTCCAACGCCAGCAGCTGCTGCGCCGCCGCGCCCCACACCAGACCCAGACCCAGACCCAGCAACGCGCCGAACAGCGCGATCACCACCGACTCCAGCCGGATCATCCGCCGCAGCTGCCGCCGCGACAGACCGATCGCCCGCATCAGCCCGATCTCCCGCGTACGCTCCACCACCGACAGCGCCAGCGTGTTCACCACACCCAGGATCGCCACGATGATCGCGAGCGCCAGCAGCCCGTACACCATGTTCAGCAGCTGACCCACCTGCTCGCGCAGCTGCGCCTTGTAGTCCGCCTGGTCACGCACCTGGTACTGCGGGAACGGCTCCATCCGCTCCTTCAGTCCCTGGTAGGCCGCCGCCTCCTGGCCCTCCTCCGCCTTGCCGAACATCAGCATCGGCAGCGGCATCCGCGCCTCCGGGACGAAGGTCTCGGCCGTCCGGATGCCGAGGAACATCACACCGCCGTCCAGCGACGCCTCCTTCGAGGTGACCGCCGCGATCCGCAGCGGCTCCGCGTCCCCGTCCCGGTACCTCAGCGACACCTCGTCGCCCACCGACAGACCGTGCTTGTCGGCGAACGCCTCGTCCACCGACACCGCGCCCTGCCGGTACGCGTCCGCCATCCGGCCCTCGACCGTCTCCACCCGCACGTCCTCCGCGTACGTCGGCGACGCCGCCACCGCGTCGTGCCGCACCTCCTCGCCGCCCGGCAGCGTGACCTCCACGCCCCCCAGCGCGCGGTACTCCGTGACATGCGCCAGACGCGGGGCCGAACGCACCGCCTCCGCCGCCTTCGGCGTGATCGGCGCCCCCATGTCGTTGCTGACGATGAAGTCCGCGCCCACCGAACGGTCCAGCTCCCGGTCCGCCGAGGCCACCATCGACGCCCCGACCACCGACAGGCTCGCCACCAGCGCCAGACCGATCATCAGCGCCGCCCCCGTGGCACCGGTACGACGCGGATTGCGCAGCGCGTTCCGCTCCGCCAGCCGGCCCACCGGACCCCACAGCCGCAGCACCACCACACTCAGGCCCCGCACCACCACCGACGCCAGCAGCGGCCCCACCAGGACGAAACCCACCAGCGACAGCAGCACCCCGAGCGCCAGCATCAACGCGCCCGGCGCGGCCTCATCGGCCCGCGCCGCGAACAACAGCGCCAGCGCGCCGCCACCCGTCAGCACCAGACCGGCCACCGCGCGCACCCGGCCCGCCGAGCCGTCCTGCGGCACACCGCTGTCCCGCAGCGCCGCCATCGGCGACACCCGGCCCGCGCGCCGCGCCGGCAGATACGCCGCCAGGACCGTCACCAGCACGCCCAGCGCCACGCCGACCACCGGCGTGACCCAGGTGATCGTCAGATCGTCCGTGCTCAGGCTCATGCCGAACGAGTTCATCAACGCCATCAGACCGACCGCCAGGCCCACGCCCGCGGCCACACCCACCAGCGAACCGAACAGACCCAGCAGCACCGCCTCGACCAGCACCGAACGGTTCACCTGCCGGCGGTCCGCGCCGATCGCCCGCATCAGCCCGATCTCGCGCGTCCGCTGCGCGACCAGCATGCTGAACGTGTTGACGATCAGGAAGACGCCGACCAGCAGCGCGATCAGGGCGAAGCCCAGCAGCACCCACTTCATCACGTCGAGGAAGCCCATGTCGGCCTTCAGCTCGTCGGTGAACTCCGCCTGCGTCTGGACCGCGTAGCCCTGCCCGACGGCCGCCAGGACCTGCTTCTTCAGCAACTCGTCGCTGACCCCGTCGGCGGCCACGACGGCCACGTGCGTGAACGCCTCCGGATCGGCCAGCAGCCGCTCCTGGACCACCGCCGTGTCAAAGTACAGGACCGCCGCGCCGGGATTCGTCGCCTCGAAGGTGACGATGCCCGAGATCTTCGCGGTGAAATCCCCGGGCGCCGCGATCGTCCGCAGCTCGTCGCCCAGCTCCAGCCCGTGCTTCTTCGCCGTGTCGGCGTCCACCGCCACCTCGGCCGGACCCTCGGGCAGCTCACCCGAGGTGAGCTTCATCGTCCGCTCGTCCAGCTCCGTCCAGTTCGTGGCGATCGTCGGCGCGCCCGTGGTGGGGCTGATGCTCTTGTTGTCGGAGTCGACGACCGTCACCGCCATCGACACCGCCAGCCCGAACGCGCGCTCCGCGCCCTCGGCCCTCCCGGCCTCCTCGACCACCGAGGCCGGCAGCGTCGCCGGGATGCCCGTACTCGGACGCTCGTCGTCCTCCTCGTCGTCCGGGGAGACCGTGACGTTCGCCGAGCTGTCGGCGAACAGCTTGTCGAACGTGGTGGTCATCGTGTCCGTGAACACCAGCGTGCCGCAGACGAACGCCACCGACAGCACCACGGCAAGCCCCGACAGGACCATCCGCCCCTTGTGGGCGAAGAAGTTCCGCAGGGAGGTTCTCAGGAGGGTCATGACACCCGCCCGAAGGTGTCGAAGGCCTTCATGCGGTCGAGCACCGACTCGGCCGTCGGCCGCCACATCTCGTCCACCAGCCGGCCGTCCGCCAGGTACAGCACCCGGTCCGCGTAGGCGGCGGCCACCGGGTCGTGCGTGACCATGACGATCGTCTGACCCAGCTCGTCCACCGAACGGCGCAGGAAGCCCAGCACCTCGGCACCCGCCCGCGAGTCGAGGTTGCCCGTCGGCTCGTCACCGAAGATGATCTCCGGCCGGGAAGCGAGGGCGCGGGCCACCGCCACGCGCTGCTGCTGGCCGCCCGACAACTCCGACGGCCGGTGCTTCAGGCGCCCGCTCAACCCCACCGTGGACACCACCCGATCCAGCCACTCCCGGTCCGGGCGCACCCCGGCGATGTCCATCGGCAGCGTGATGTTCTCCAGGGCGTTCAGCGTCGGCAGCAGGTTGAACGCCTGGAAGATGAAGCCGATCTTGTCGCGGCGCAGCCGGGTCAGCTTCTTGTCCTTCAACGAGGTGATCTCGGTGTCGCCCACCCAGATCTGGCCGGAGGTCACCGCGTCGAGCCCGGCGAGGCAGTGCATCAGGGTCGACTTGCCGGAGCCCGACGGGCCCATGATCGCGGTGAACGCGCCCCGCGCGATCTCGACGTCGACCCGGTCGAGGGCGACCACCTCCGTCTCCCCCGAGCCGTACGCCTTCACGACCTGCCGCGCCCGAGCCGCGACGGCCGTGCTTTCTCCGCCGCCCCCGGTCCGGGATTCAGTCACAGCCGTAGTCACGGTAACTCTCCTTGATCGAATGGAACGCTGATGAACTCTGAAGCTGACGAGCTCGAACGGTCCGGCGAAAGCCGGAACCTCGCGAGGCCACGGCCCGTTCAACCTCCGGAACCGAGCCTCGTGCACCGGACCGGGTGCGGGCGATGGTGCCTGGGGGCGTGTCCGCCCTGGGGCTCACACCACCAACCACCGGCCGCCCGCCCGACCACTCATCACGCTAGGGACTCAAAGCCCCGCCCTCGTCCTGCACGGGGACGAGACGACTCCCCGAACACTTCGGTGGGCTCCCCTAGGGGAGCGCGCTCCTCCGACCCTGAGCCCTCACGCCACGTCAGGCGCAAGCCGCCCCGGAAGGGCGACAAGCGGGGAGAAAGATGGCGGGGGCAGCAAGTTCCGGAACGTCGGGCGAGGAGACGGTCACAGCGACCTGGAAGCGGCCGCGAGGGGGCCGGCGAACTCAGGAGAACGAGTTCAGAACAAGTTCAAGAGGAAGGGCTCCCCCGCCAGGACTCGAACCTGGAAAAATACATCCAAAGTGTATTGTGTTGCCAATTACACCACGGGGGAACAACAAGGGGCTATTCGGACAGTTCGCCCTCTTGAGCCGCCTCGGCTCCCCATACTATGCCGCACCACCACCCTTCTACGCGACGATAGATCTCGGCGCCACCCCGGACACCGACCACAAGGCAACCCCGGTACTCCGCTCCGACGTTCTTCCGCACCGTCTTCGGGTTGTGCTTCTTGAGCGTCGTCTTGGAAAAGGCCGTCGCGTCAACACCCACAAGCGCCGCCCAGTACTCGAGGGCGCCCGCCACGTCCGCCGTCTCGTGGATCATCAGCCTCAGCTGGAGACGGTCCTTCCCCACCCCCAGCAGCGCCAGCCAGGCCAGGAAGACGCGGATCATCCCCGGGTCGCTGTTGACGAACTGGATCTGCTCCTGCGTGCGGTACGGCTTGCTCTTGGCGCCTTCCGCCCAGTACAGCCCGGCGCCGACCAGCAGCAGCTCACGTTCGCTGAGGCGGCCGACCTGGGCGGCCGCTTCGGCCCGTGTGCGCGTGCGGCGGAGCGCGACGTCCCGGCGGTGGCGCGCCCAGCGGGCCTCGCTCATCCGCCGGAGACGCTCGGGCGGCGTGCTCGGCCGGGGCAGGTCGCGCACCCAGCGCGAGACCGTGCTCTTGGCGACGCCCACCTCGGCGACGATCTCCGCGTACGTGCGGCCCTGCCGGCGTAACGCGCGGGCCCGCTCCCGCGGCGTGGCGGCATCCTCGGGTGTCACAGGAGTCGCGGATCCCGTGGGTGTCGCGGGTGTGCTCGTGGCGGGGGCGGTGTGCTGCTGGTTCATGTGGTCGCTCATGTACGTGACGATGCCATCGGATCGGCCGCCGCGGGTCGAATGCCTGCTCGATTCACCGGTTCGGAGGAGGAATCGAGGATTCCGCACTGGTTGCTGTCGGAAACGGGAAAAGCGCCGCTCACCGTGGCCGACGGGGGGCGGGAACCGGCCGGGGGCCGGTCGTAGTCTGGTCGGTATGAGCGAGACGGGGGAAGACGCCCGAACCGAGCGTTGTGCGCGTCCGCCGGGCCCGTTGTGGTGGGCACGGCGGCGCAGCGCCGTACTCGACGTCCTGCTCGCGCTGGTGGCGGCGGCGGAGTGCGCGCTGCAGGGGGCGGCCTTCTCCCGCGAGACGGGCGTGCCCGGCTGGTCCGGGGTGCTGCTGGGTCTGCTGGCGGGTGGTTCGCTGGTGCTGCGGCGCCGCTTCCCCGTGGGCGTGGTGCTGGTGTCGATCGCCGTCCTG
Organism: Streptomyces durbertensis; assembly: GCF_014156695.1. Lineage (GTDB taxonomy): Bacteria > Actinomycetota > Actinomycetes > Streptomycetales > Streptomycetaceae > Streptomyces > Streptomyces durbertensis. Next base: position 8,848 of record NZ_WMLF01000183.1, read on the forward strand.
CCGGCGCAGATGGGCTTTGTGCTGTCGGTGGTGGCGTTGTACACGCTGGCGGCCTCGGACGTGCCGCGGCGCATCATCGCTTTGCTGGCCGGTATGGAGTTGGCCGGCGTGATGCTGGTGCTGTACCTGGACATGCGGCGTACGACGCAGGACGACCTGGGCGGGTCGTGGTGGGTCGTGGTGCTGCTGGCGGTGACGCTGTCGGTGCTGGCGACGGTGCCGCCGGTGCTGCTCGGTCTGTACGTGGGCGCGCGGCGGCGGCTCGTGGAGGCGCTGCGGGAGCGTGCGGCCGGCCTGGAGCGCGAGCTGTCGCTGCTCGCGGAGCGGGCGGAGGAGCGCGCGGAGTGGGCGCGGGGTGAGGAGCGGGCGCGGATCGCCAGGGAGATGCACGACGTGGTGGCCCACCGGGTGAGTCTGATGGTGGTGCACGCGGCGGCGCTTCAGGCGGTGGCGCTGAAGGATCCGGAGAAGGCGTCGCGGAACGCGGCCCTGGTGGGTGACATGGGCCGGCAGGCGTTGACGGAGTTGCGCACGATGCTGGGTGTGCTGCGCGCCGAGCCGACGGCGGGCGTGAAGGCCGCGGCCGGAGCGGCGGACGCCGGTGAGGAGCGTCCGTTGCGCAAGGTCGCGGAGTACGCGGCCGCGGCGGCCGGCCGGGAGGCCGCCGGTGGGCCGCGGCTGGGTGAGCTGGGGCAGTTGGTCGAGCAGTCGCGGGCCGCGGGGATGCGGGTGGAGTTGCTGGTCGAGGGGCAGGTCCGGGCGTTCGCCGCGGCGGTGGAGCAGACGGCGTACCGGGTGGTGCAGGAGGCGCTCACGAACGTGCACAAGCACGCGGCGGGGGCGGCGACGGTGGTGCGGCTGGCCTACCGGGCGGCGGAGGTGGCGGTGCGGGTGGAGAACGAGGCGCCGGCGGCCGGGGTGGCGGACGCCGGTCTGCCGAGTGGCGGGAACGGGCTGGTGGGGATGCGCGAGCGGGTGACGGCGCTGGGCGGCGGTTTTGTGTCGGGTCCGACGGATGCCGGCGGTTTCCGGGTGTCGGCGGTCATTCCGGAGGCGCGTCCGGCGTAGCGCCGGCGGGTTGTCCGCAGCTGAGCCGGATGGGGCGGACGCCTTCGACGAGGGTGGTGAGGGCGGCGTCGATGTGGGGTCCGAGGTAGTAGTCGCCGCTGTGGTCGAGGCTGTAGACGCGGCCCTGGGCGTCTATGGCGAGCAGGGCGGTGCCCTCGTCGGCGCCGGCGGTGGTGTGGTGTTCCTCGCCGAGCGGGGAGAGTTGGGTGTCGAGGGCGCGTCCGAGGTCGGTGAGGGTGCGGGCCCAGTGGAGTCCTCGGGCGGGGTCGATGAC
>NZ_WMLF01000184.1 GCF_014156695.1 Streptomyces durbertensis
GTTTTCCACAGGTAAGCGGGGCTCAGTGGTTCAGGACCCCGGGGGCATGGCAGGCTTTGAGCCTGCGAAGCCGCCTTGCGAGGAGAGTGAACCGTTGCGGTCCGACGCCAACCTTGCGGGACCGATGGCCGAGCCGGTCCCCGGTCCCCGTTCCGAAGTGGCGGATGTTTCACGTGAAACCCCGCCGCCGATGGATGACACTCCGATCGGCCGCGCCGCCCAGCAGGCGGTCGAGGCGATCCATCGAGCAGGCGAGGGCCTGCCCAGGCCCGAGCAGACCCGAGTGATGGTGGTCGCCAACCAGAAGGGTGGCGTGGGCAAGACCACCACCACCGTGAACCTGGCGGCCTCGCTTGCCCTGCACGGTGCACGGGTCCTCGTGATCGATCTCGATCCGCAGGGCAACGCCTCCACCGCGCTTGGCATCGACCACCACGCCGACGTGCCGTCGATCTACGACGTCCTGGTGGAGAGCAAGCCGCTGGCGGACGTGGTGCAGCCGGTGCCCGACGTGGAAGGACTGTTCTGCGCTCCCGCGACCATCGACCTGGCCGGTGCCGAGATCGAGCTGGTGTCGCTGGTGGCCCGGGAGAGCCGGCTTCAGCGGGCGATCGCCTCCTACGAGCAGCCGCTGGACTACGTGCTCATCGACTGCCCGCCGTCCCTCGGACTGCTGACGGTGAACGCCCTGGTGGCCAGCGCGGAGGTGCTGATCCCGATCCAGTGCGAGTACTACGCGCTGGAGGGCCTTGGCCAGCTGCTTCGCAACGTCGACCTGGTGAAGGGGCACCTCAACCCCGAACTGCACGTGTCCACCATCCTGTTGACGATGTACGACGGGCGGACGCGGCTTGCCTCCCAGGTGGCGGAGGAGGTGCGCGGACACTTCGGCAAGGAGGTCCTGCGCACCAACATCCCCCGGTCGGTGCGGATTTCCGAGGCGCCCAGCTACGGGCAGACGGTGCTCACCTACGACCCGGGCTCCAGCGGAGCGCTCTCCTACCTGGAGGCCGCGCGGGAGATTGCACTGCGAGGTGCGGAGAAGGAAAGGGAACAGCACAGCATGGCGGAGGGCACGCAGTGAGCGATCGACGTAGGGGGCTGGGCCGGGGGCTCGGCGCACTGATCCCCGCCGCACCGAAGAAGGACGAAACCGGCCCCGGCGCGGGCTCGGCGGGTGACGTGGCTGCCGCCACGGTTCTCGCCGAGCGCGGCGTGGCCGCGGCGAAGCTGGTGTCGCCACCGGAACGGGAGCAGGACCGGGCCGCGGTGCCCGGACAGCAGGACGGCGACACCGAGATTCAAGGGAGTGGGTCCGGAGCCCACGGCGAGGTCGCGGGCGCGCACTTCGCTGAGATCCCGCTCTCGGCCATCAGCCCCAACCCGCGACAACCGCGTGAGGTTTTCGACGAGGACGCGCTGGACGAGCTGGTCACCTCCATCAAGGAGGTGGGCCTGCTGCAGCCGGTGGTGGTGCGGCAGACGGGCACCGACGCCTATGAGCTGATCATGGGTGAGCGCCGCTGGCGGGCCTGCCGCGAGGCCGGCCTGGAGCGTATCCCCGCGATCATCAGGGCGACCGAGGACAACAAGCTCCTCCTCGACGCCCTGCTGGAGAACCTGCACCGGGCCCAGCTGAACCCGCTGGAGGAGGCCGCCGCCTACGACCAGCTGCTGCGGGACTTCGACTGCACCCATGACCAGCTCGCCGACCGGATCGGCAGGTCGCGTCCCCAGGTGAGCAACACGCTGCGACTGCTGCGGCTTTCGCCGCCCGTGCAGCGGCGGGTGGCCGCAGGGGTGCTCTCCGCAGGGCACGCGCGGGCTCTGCTCTCCGTGGACGATTCGGAGGAGCAGGACCGGCTGGCGCACCGGATCGTCGCCGAAGGTCTTTCGGTGCGGGCGGTCGAGGAGATCGTGACCCTGATGGGGTCCTCCACCAAGGCCGCCAAGCCGAGGCGCCCGCGTGCCGGCAGGCGTGTCTCGCCGGCGCTGGACCAGCTGGCAGGTCGGCTCTCCGACCGCTACGAGACCCGGGTGAAGGTGGACCTCGGGCAGAAGAAGGGGAAGATCGTCGTCGAGTTCGCCTCGATCGAGGATCTGGACCGCATTCTCAGCCAGATGGCCCCCGGCGAGGGGCGGGTGACGGACCAGCTCTCGGCCGAGGGCGACGACGAGTAGGTCGCCGCGGACGAGTTTCTCTCCTGAAGAGTCGACGCCCCCTGGATACGATGGTCTCCATGGGGCGTCGACTCGTTCCTCTCACCCTGGACAACCTGTCCGAGCTGCCGAGCGCGTGCCGTCGCTGTGTCTTCTGGGAACTGGACGCGGTGAACGGCCGGGCGGCGACCGAGCAGGGCCGGGTGGAGGAGGAGAAGGAGGCGTGGCTGTCCGGGGTGCTGCTGGACTGGGGCTCCTGCGGCCGGATCGTCTACGTCGACGGCGCCCCCGCGGGCTTTGTGCTCTACGCGCCGTCCGCCTATGTGCCTCGATCGGCCCTTTTCCCCACCAGCCCGGTGTCGGCGGACGCCGCCCAGTTGGTGACCGCGCGGCTGCTGCCGCAGTTCCAGGGGCAGGGGCTCGGCAGAGTGCTGGTGCAGACCGTGGCCAAGGATCTGCTGCGTCGGGACTTCAAGGCCGTTGAGGCGTTTGCCGACGCCCGCGAGGACGGGCGTTCCTGCCTGCTGCCGGCGGAGTACCTGCGAGCGGTCGGCTTCAAGACGGTACGGCAGCACCCGCGGTTTCCCCGGCTGCGCCTGGAGCTGAGGAGCACGGTCTCCTGGAAGGCGGACATGGAGAGGGCGCTGGACCAGCTGCTCGGTGTGGTGCAGAAGGACCCCGCGCTGCGGCCGCTGTGAGCGGACGGCGCTCTCTGAGGTTTCACGTGAAACAGGGGCCGCACGTGGCGTGCCGCGCGGTTCAGCCGATGAAGTCGGCCAGGTCGCGCTCGATCGCCGCCTTCGGCTTGGCGCCGACGATCGTCTTCACAACCTCGCCGCCCTTGTAGACGTTCAGGGTCGGCAGGGACATGATGCCGTACTTGGCGACCACGGTCGGGTTCTCGTCGCTGTTCACCTTGACGACGGTGATCTTGTCGGCGTGCTCGTCGGCGATGGCCTCCAGCGCCGGAGCGATCTGACGGCACGGGCCGCACCAGGACGCCCAGAAGTCGACCAGAACCGGCTTGTCGCTCTGGAGGACGATCTCGTCGAAGGTCTTGTCGGTGGCGGTCACGGTCGGCATTGATTCTCCTTGGGGGGTCGCAGTGATGCGGAGTCAGTGGGGCGGGGTCTGAGAGTGGCGGGTGCGACCGGCGTTGCCCGTCGGTCGGCGTCGACCGGTGTGCGCGGCGCGGACCGTACCGTCAGACGGTAGCGGCCTCGGCGGCCTCGGCTGCCTTCTCCGGCTCGGCGGCGGGCTCGTCGGCAAGGGCGGCGAGGAAGCGCTCGGCGTCCAGCGCGGCGGCGCAACCGGTGCCCGCGGCGGTGATCGCCTGCCGGTAGGTGTGGTCGACGACGTCGCCCGCGGCGAAGACACCGGGAACGTTGGTCCGCGTGGAGGGCGAGTCCACCTTGAGGTAGCCGTCCTCGTCAAGCTCCAGCACGTCGGTGAACAGCTCGGTGCGCGGGTCGTGGCCGATCGCGACGAACAGGCCGGTCGCGTCCAGCTGACGCGTGGTGCCGTCCACCGTGTCGGTCAGCGTCATCCCGGACAGCTTGCCGTCGGTCTCGTGAAGCTCGGTGACCTCGCTGTTCCAGGCGAACGTGATCTTCGGGTCGGCGAAGGCGCGCTCCTGCATGGCCTTGGAGGCCCGCAGGGTGTCGCGGCGGTGCACCACGGTGACGCTCTTGGCGAAGCGGGAGAGGAAGGTGGCCTCCTCCATCGCCGTGTCGCCGCCGCCGACCACCACGATGTTCTGGTCGCGGAAGAAGAAGCCGTCGCAGGTGGCGCAGTAGGAGACGCCGCGGCCGGACAGGGCGTCCTCGCCCGGCAGGCCGAGCTTGCGGTGCTGGGAGCCGGTGGCGATGATCACGGCCTTGGCGCGGTGGACGGTGCCGGCGGAGTCGGTGACGGTCTTGATCGGGCCGGTGAGGTCCACGGCGGTGACGTCGTCCGGGATCAGCTCGGCACCGAACCGCTCGGCCTGGGCACGCATCTGGTCCATCAGCTCAGGGCCCATGATGCCGTCCCGGAAGCCGGGGAAGTTCTCCACCTCGGTGGTGTTCATCAGGGCGCCGCCGGCGGTGACGGATCCCTCGAAGACCAGCGGTTCCAGCGAGGCACGCGCGGTGTAAAGGGCGGCGGTGTATCCCGAAGGACCCGAGCCGATGATGATCACGTTACGGACGTCGCTCACGGGGGAGCCTTCCTTGTCTGCCGATGGCGTACCGGTTCTCTGCCTTGCCGAGGGCGGCTGACGGAACCTGCCGTCGAGCCCCACACCTCACCCAACGGATCCTACGGGCCGCGCATTCCCAGAACAGCCACAGGCACACTCCGTGGACACGGAGTCCGCTGTGGAGCGGTCAGCGGCGCTCGATGGTGTGGCGGGCCAGGACCCGACCCGGCTCGGTGCCCTGGTCGCCGGCCGGCTGATCGGCGCAGGTGGCGTCGACGACGTAGGCGTCCACGCGCTGCTCGTCACCGGGGTGTGGCAGGACCACGAGATAGGCGTCCGTGCCCTCGTGGCTCTGCCGGGTGACGGCAAGCGGGGCCTCGGCGCGGTTCACCGCCGAGGCGACGCATTCGGGCAGTGTGACAACCGCGTCGGAGCCGAAAGTCCCGTGGGGACTGGCCTTCGGGCTGAACTGGCCGGGATCCTCGCCCCGCTCCGGCGTCGTCCCGTTGCCGGAGTCGGTCGGAGCGCGGCGCGGGGAGAGCGCGAGCAGCTCGTGTACCTGCTTCTCAAGTACCTCCGGCGCCGGTCCGGCGCCGGGAGCCGTCTGCTCGGCCGTGACCTGGTCCCGGCCTCCGCTCGGCCCGCTGTCGCCGAGCAGCGGGGGGAGGAGGAGTCCGGCCAGCAGCGCGACTGCGCACACGCCGAGCGCGGCGAAGAGATTCCGCCGGCGCCGCCCGGCGCCTCGGCGCTGCCCCCGGATGTCCGGGCCGGCACCGCCGCCCGGGCGAGTGCCGTCGTGGCGGTTGGACGGTCGGCCGGCCGCGTGTGTGGTGGTTCCGGCTGTTTCACGTGAAACAGTGCTGTCGTCGTCGGCGGCCGTCGCATCGGTCGCCGCCTCCGCGGTTTCCGTCGTTTCACGTGCTGTCGTTTCACGTGAAACGACAGCACGTGAAACGACACCTGGCGCGGTCGCGTCGAGCAGGGCTTCGGCGGCGATGGCGGCGTCGATACGGCCCGCGATGTCCTCCGGCATGCGGACCGGGCCCGGCAGGGTGCCCAGCGCGCCCCGGATCTCCTCCAGCGAGCTGCGGACGTCGGCGCACAGCGGGCAGACGCTGAGATGGCGGGCGACGTCGGCGGAACGGTCAGGCGGCAGCAGCCCCTCGGTGAGCGCGGAGATCTCCGCGACCTCGGGATGCTCATCGGTGTCGAACGTCGTGGGAGACACCCTCACGCGGTTCCACCTCCGTCCTTCGCCGCCTCGGCCTCGCCGCCTGCCGGTGGGACGGCTGTCCCCCGCGTCCGGTTCCTTCCCCCTTGATCGCCCTCGGTACCCTCCGGGCGCAGATGGGTGATCATGGGCAGCAGTCGGGCTCTGCCCCGAGCGCAGCGGCTCTTGACCGTGCCGACCGGCACGTCGAGCACACGGGCCGCCTCGGCGACGGGGTAGCCCTGCATGTCGACGAGTACCAGCGCCGCCCGCTGCTCGACCGGGAGCTGAGCCAGCGCGGCCAGCAGTTCGCGGTGCAGGTCACGCCGTTCGACCGGGACGGCCGCCGACTCGTGCGGCTCCAGCAGGGCTTCGAAGCGGGCGGAGTCGTCGGTGAGCGTGGTGCGCCGGGTGGCGGCCTTGCGGGCGCGGTCGATGCAGGCGTTCACGGTGATGCGGTGCAGCCAGGTGGTGACGGCCGACCGGCCCTTGAAGGTGTGCGCGGAGCGGTACGCGGACACCAGCGCGTCCTGTACGGCGTCGGCGGCCTCCTCCCGGTCGCCGAGCGTGCGGAGCGCGACGGCCCACAGTCGGTCCCGGTGCCGCCGCACCAGCTCCCCAAATGCCTCCGGGTCACCCGCGACATGCCGCGCGAGAAGGTCCGCGTCGGAGTTGTGCTCGACGGTCGTGGGCCGCGCGGTGCCGTTGTCGGACGAGCGGTCTGTCGCGCCCTCGGCCACCGGCGGTTCTCCCTCGGCTCCTCGCACGTAGGTCAGCTCGTGACCTCGATGTTGGTGACGCGCCCCCGGTACTGACCGTCGTTGATCGGCAGCTCGGTGAGCCACATCAGCACAAAGCGGGTCTTGATCGGCTTCTCCGCCTTGAGGACGACGCTGTCCCCTCGTCCGCCGGTCACCTTGCTGAAGTCGCTGAGTGAGTTCGGCATGGAGGTGACGGTCCTCGGTGTGGCGAGGAAGTCGACGCCGGTGCTGCCCTGGAGGCTGACCTTCAGGGTGCTGACCTGCTTGACGTCGCCCAGGTCCAGGATGACGCCGACGCCGTCCTTGAGGTTCCCGAACTTGGCGTTGCCGTAGTAGTCCGTCTGCCAGTAGGTGGCGGCGTTGCCGTCCAGAGCCTTCGGAACGTCAGCCGGCTTCTCCTTGCCGTCACGGCCCTGCGGGTCGAAGTCCTTGGCCTTGGCGACCTTGATGCTCTTGCCGGTGGGAGCGTCGGGCTTGGGCTCGTTCTCCTTGTTCTGCTCGACGGGCTCCTCCTCCTGGCCGGCGGCGCCGCCGGTGGAGTTGTTGTCGCCGCCGTTCATCAGGGCGTCGGCGACCTGCCAGCTGCCGAGGCCGAGCGCGGCGATGAGGAGGGCGGAGACGGCGCCCTTCAAGAACTTGCCGGTGCGTCCCGGCAGGGTCGGCGGGGGCTCGGGGACGGCTGCGGCCGGCGTGGGGTGTGTGGGTGTGTTGGCGGCGGCCCGCGCGGTCTTCGGCGGGTAGCCGCCGGGGGTGCCGTAGGGGCCGGCGGTGTAGCCCCCGTAGCCGGCGCGGCCGAGGGCGGCCGGGAACTCCGGCTCCGGCGGCTTGATGCGGGGCAGCGCGGCGACGGCCGTGACGACCTCCTGCGGGGTCGTGCAGGGCTGTTCGCGGCTGCTGGCGGTGGCGCCGTTGTTGACCAGGGCGCGCATGGCGAGCTCGGCCAGTCCCCGGTGGACGCCGGCGCGTACCTGGTCGGCGGGGACGATGCCGCCGCCGGCGAGCGGCGGCACACCGGCCAGCCCGTAGGCGTCCTCCTCGTAGGGCCAGCGCTGGGTCACGGCGGCGTACAGCAGCGCGCCGATGGCCTCGGTGTCGGTGCGGGCCGGGTTGTCGGCGCTGATGCCGCGCAGGGCGGCGTTCACCGCGAGGCCCCGGATGCGGTACTGGCCGACGCCGGTGCGCAGCACGGCGCTCGGGATGAGCCGGAGGTGGGACAGACCCTCTCGGTGGGCGGCGGCCATGCCCTGGGACACCTGGGTGACCATCTGGTACGCCTCGTAGGGCTCCAGAGGGCCGCTCTCCAGCAGCTCGGTGAGCGGCGTGGCGTCGGCGAGCCACTCGTGCACCACGTACACGAGGTCGTTCTCCTCGACCGCGTCGAGGACCTGCACGAAGCGCGGGTCGCCGAGGAGGGCGGCGGAGCGGGCGGCGGCGAGAACGGAGCGGGCGCGGGAGTGGTCGGCAGGCAGTACGTGGACGCCGACGGCGCGGCGCAGCATCTCGTCGACGGCGCGCCAACTGCTGAAGCCGTCGAGTCTGGTGGTGCACTCCTCCAGCCGGTAGCGGCGGGCCAGTTTGTGGCCGCTGTGCAGCTCGGGCGATGTCGCGCCGGGCTGGGGCCTGGTGCCGTCGGCCGTGGTGTCGCTCGCCGGCTTGGTCTGCCGCTGCGGGCTCTGCCCGCCGCTCTCGCCGCCGCTCGCGCCCGCCACGTCAACGGCAGCCGTGCTACGTTCCGCCACCGTCGCTCCTGCCTCCCCATTCCCTCGCGGCCGTCGGTCCGTGCGTCTGCGGGCAGTCGCACGGTGCTCGGCTACCCCGGCGGATCGAACTGATTCCGCCGGCACTGCTCGCACCGGCCGCGCCGCCGGGCATGGCGGTGCGGCCCGTACGGACCGACGAGCCGGCCATGTCTGTCGACTCGGCCAACTCAGCCACGGACAATTGTGCCTGCACTCCTCGCCATGCACGACACATGGTGGTCACCGATGGTTGTATCAGCGGCCGATCTTTGCGCGCACCATGCCGATCATCGCGGTCAGCTCGGCCACCCGGAGTCGTTTGGCGGCGAGCAGGAACACCACACCGAGCACCACCGAGCCGGCGACAAGGGCCGTGGCGCCGCCGGTGAAGCCGTTGCCGAGCAGGCGCACCGCGCCGTAGGCGGTGCCGCCGGCGAGCAGCGCGGCCGGGAGGCTGGCCAGGCACAGCCGGGCGTAGGTGCGGACGACGGGGCCCGCCGGGAGTGTGCCGTCGAGCTTGCGGCTCAGCCGCTTCCACGCGATGACCACACCGATGGCGTAGGCGACACCGTAGAAGCCGGCCATGCCGGCGACCGCCCAGCGGCTGGGCAGCAGCAGGAAGCACAGCGCGGCGCCGGCGGCGTTGCCCGCGGCGACGATCACGGTGTTGTAGAACGGCGTCCGGGTGTCCTCGAAGGCGTAGAACGCGCGCAGTACGACGTACTGCACCGAGTAGGGGATGAGGCCGAGGCCGAACGCCATCAGGATGAAGCCCATGGAGCTGGCGGCGGTGAAACCGGCCGACGAGAACAGCACCAGGCACATCGGCACGCCGAGGGCGACAAAGCCGAAGGCGACCGGCACGATCGCCACGGCGGAGGTGCGCAGGCCGTGCGACAGGTCGTCGCGGACGGCGGCCAGGTCGCCGTCGTGCGCGGAGCGGGAGAGCCGGGGCAGCAGCGCGGCCATCACGGACACGGTGATGATGGCCTGCGGCATCTGCCAGATCAGCAGCGCGTTGTTGTAGCCCATGATGCCGGCGCCGTCGTTGCCGGCGTCCGCCGCGGAGGCGCCGGCGGCGGTGGCGAGCTGGGTGACGACGATGAGTCCGGCCTGGTTGGCGAGGACAAAGAGGATCGTCCACTTGGCGAGCTTGGCGGCCTTGCCGAGGCCGTGGCCGCGCCAGTCGAAGCGGGGCCGGAAGTGGAAGCCGGCGGCCCGCAGGTAGGGGATCATCGCCAGGGCCTGGACGACAAGGCCGAGCAGGGTGCCGATGCCCAGCAGCCGCACGCCCTCGGGGGTGATGGTGGTGACGCCCATCTGGGAGGTGCTGTAGGTGCCGTAGACCCAGATGAAGGCGCCGAAGGTGGCGATGATGACGATGTTGTTGAGGACGGGCGTCCACATCATCGCGCCGAACCGGCCGCGGGCGTTGAGGATCTGGCCCATGACCACGTGCACGCCCATGAAGAAGATGGTGGGCAGGCAGTAGCGGGCGAAGGTGACCGCGACGTTGTTGGCGTCCGGGTTGCTCGCGATCGGCACCGACAGCATCTTGATCAGCAGCGGGGCGATCACCACGCTGAGGGCCACCAGCGCGCCGAGCACGACCATGACGAGCGTCAGCAGCCGGTTCGCGTAGGCGACGCCCCCGTCGTCGTCGTTTTTCATCGCCCGGACGAGCTGGGGGACAAAGACGGAGTTCAGGCCGCCGCCGATCGACAGCATGTAGATCATCGTCGGCAGCGTGTAGGCGACGGTGTAGGCGTCACCGAGCATCGCGGCGCCCAGCGCTGCGGTGATGATCACCGTGCGGAGGAAGCCGGTGAGGCGGGAGACCAGGGTGCCGGCGGCCATGATGGCGCTGGACTTGAGGATGCCGCCGCCGCCCCGGGAGGCCTTGGCCGGCGGCGGTTCGGGAGTGCCGTCGCCCGGCTCGTCGGGGCGGACGGGGCCCTGCGGGCCGCCGGGCGGCTGGGGGCCGGCGGGGCCCTGGGGAAGCCCGGCGGTGGGCCCGTGCGGCGGCTGCGGCGGCGCCACGGGCATGCCGGCCGTGCCGGGGGTGTGCGGGGCCTGACGGGTGTGCGGGGCCTGCTGGGCGTGCTGGGTCTGCGCCGGGGGGGCCGCCG
>NZ_WMLF01000185.1 GCF_014156695.1 Streptomyces durbertensis
GCCCGGCCCGGCCCCGGGCACCCCCGAGGCCCACCCGCTGACCGGCCCGGCGCCCCCGGGCCGCTCCCGTCGAAGTCGTCCGCAGGACGTCCAGGAGGATGCCAGATGCCCGACTCCCCCCACACCTCGCCCGACGCGGCCGCCCGGGCGGCCTCACCCGCCGACCGCAAGCACGCCCAACTCGACGGGCACCGGGCGGACGACCCGAGGGAAGGCCCGCTGACCACGGACCAGGGTGTGGTCGTCGACCACACCGACGACTCGCTGAGCGCCGGCGAGCGCGGACCCACCCTCATGGAGGACTTCCACTTCAGGGAGAAGCTGACCCACTTCGACCACGAGCGGATCCCGGAGCGCGTGGTGCACGCCCGTGGCGCGGGCGCGTACGGGTTCTTCGAACCGTACGAGTCCTGCGCGGAGTTCACCCGCGCCGCCTTCCTCCAGGACCCCTCGGTGCGCACGCCGGTCTTCGTGCGGTTCTCCACCGTGCAGGGGCCGCGCGGCTCGGCCGACACCGTGCGCGACGTGCGCGGTTTCGCCACGAAGTTCTACACCTCCGAGGGCAACTTCGACCTGGTCGGCAACAACATGCCGGTGTTCTTCATCCAGGACGGCATCAAGTTCCCCGACTTCGTGCACGCCGTGAAGCCCGAACCGCACAACGAGATCCCCACCGGCGCCTCCGCGCACGACACGTTGTGGGACTTCGTGTCGCTGCAGCCCGAGACGCTGCACATGATGATGTGGCTGATGTCCGACCGTGCGATCCCCCGCAGCTACCGGATGATGCAGGGCTTCGGGGTGCACACCTTTCGGTTCGTCGACGCCGGCGGACGCGGCACGTTTGTGAAGTTCCACTGGAAGCCGAGGCTCGGCGCGCACTCGCTGGTGTGGGACGAGGCCCAGGAGTGCCAGGGCAGGGACCCCGACTACCACCGCCGCGACCTGTGGCAGGCCATCGAGTCCGGTCAGTTCCCCGAGTGGGAGCTTGGCGTGCAACTCATCCCGGAGACGCAAGAGTTCGCTTTCGACTTCGACCTGCTGGACGCGACGAAGCTCGTCCCGGAGGAGCAGGTGCCGGTGCGGCCGATCGGCCGGCTGGTCCTCGACCGCAACCCGGACAACTTCTTCGCGGAGACCGAGCAGGTCGCCTTCCACACCGCCAACGTCGTCCCCGGCATCGACTTCACCAACGACCCCCTGCTCCAGGCCAGGCTCTTCTCCTACCTGGACACCCAGCTCATCCGGCTCGGCGGCCCCAACTTCAGCCAGCTGCCGGTGAACCGGCCGGTGGCGCCGGTCCGCAACAACCAGCGCGACGGCTACCACCAGTCGCGGATCCACCGGGGCACGAGCTACACGCCGAACTCGCTCGGCGGTGGCTGCCCTGCCCTCGCCGGGCCCGGCGGCGGCGCGTTCACCCACTACACCGAGCGGGTCGACGGCCACACGATCCGGGCGCGCAGCGACAGCTTCCAGGACCACTACAGCCAGGCCGCCATGTTCTGGGCCAGCATGAGCCACTGGGAGCGCGCACACATCGTGGACGCCTTCCGGTTCGAGCTGGGCAAGGTGGAGACCATGGCGGTGCGCGAGCGGACCGTCGCCGAACTCGCGCGCGTCAACGTGTCGTTGGCGGAACAGGTCGCCGAGGGCGTCGGCGTCCGCGCGCCCGGGGACATCAGCGACGTCGCCGACCCCGTCGTCTCCCCCGCGCTCAGCCTGGAGTCCCTGCGCGGCGACGGCTCGATCCGCACCCGGCAGATCGCCGTCCTCGTGGTGGACGGTGTGGACGGCGCGCAACCGGACAGGCTCAGGGAGGAGCTGGAAGCCCGAGGTGCGGTCGTGGAGGCCCTGGCCCCGCACGACGGCACCGTGGACGGCGCCGACGGCCGGCCGGTGGGCGTGGACCGGGCGCTGCCCACCATGGCCTCCGTGCTGTACGACGCGGTGCTGCTGCCCAGCGCGCCGCCCGGCACGCTCCGCTCGGCGGCGCAGGGCGCGATCCCGCGGTTCGTGGGGGACGCGCTGCGGCACGGCAAGGCGGTCGGCGCGCTCGGCGAGGCCGTCGACCTGCTCTCCGGCCTCCCGGGGGCGCCGGAGACGGCGCCGGGGGCCGGGCTGCCGGAGCGGCACGGGGTGGTCGTGGATCCGGGCCCTTCGCCTGACGTGGCGGCCTTCGCCGGGACGTTCGCCGACTGCGTCGCCGCGCACCGGCACTTCCAGCGCCAGCCGTGAGGCGGGTCGCCCCCTTGCGAGCCCTGGCACCTCTCGACAGTCGACACGAAAGGCAGGACAGCTCATGACCACCGACGATCTGCCGTTGCCCGGCTTCGACCAGCTCTCCCCCGGTGATCTGGAGCACCGGGTGCGCGCGCTGGACCGGGCGCAGCTCGAACGGCTGCTGGCACACGAGCGGGACCACGCCGACCGACCGGCCGTGCGCGCCCTGCTGGAGAACCGGATGCGGCGGCTGGACGAGGGAGCCGAGCCCTCGCCCGGCGGCGACGCCGAACAGCCCCCGCCCGGTCAGGCGCCGCCCGCCGGCTCCCCGGTGAGCCCCGACACCTCGCCCGAGCCCAGCCACGGCCCGCCGCACGGCAGCCCGCACCAGATGGGCCGCGGCGACCGGATGGGGCCCTGACGCCCGGAATGGGGCTCTGGCCCCCGGTACCGGGCCGGTCGGCCGCCGTCCGGTGTGGACGGCGGCCGACCGGGCACCCGTGAGCACATGTCCACCGAGAGTCTGAACCACCGCAGCTACTGGGCGGACTCCGCCCCGGCCACCGGAACCACCACCTTCCCCGCGCTGCGCGAGGACAGCGCCGACGTTGTTGTCGTCGGGGGCGGCATCGTCGGCCTGCTCACCGCCTGGGAACTCACCCGCCGCGGCGCCGACGTCGTGCTGGTGGAGGCCGGCCGGATCGCCAGCGCGGTCAGCGGCCGCACCAGCGCCAAGGTGACCGCCCTGCACGGCTTCACCTACTCCTCGCTGGCGGAGCGGCACGACGAGGCGACCGCCGAACTGTACGCCCGCTCCCAGGTCGACGCGCTGCGGCACCTCGCGGGCGTCGTCGACACCCTGGACGCGGACGTCGGCTGGGAGCGGGTTCCCGCCTACAGCTACGTCGAGTCCGCGCGGGAGCTGCCCCGGCTGCAGGCCGAGGAGCGGGCCGCGGCCGCCGCCGGACTGCCGGTGCGCGCGGTGACCGAGGTGGACCTGCCGTTCCCCGTCGCCGGCGCGCTGCGACTGGACGACCAGTACCAGTTCCACCCGCGCCGCTTCCTGCTGGCGCTCGCCGCGGACCTGGCCCGGCGCGGGGTGAGGATCTACGAGAACAGCCGGGTGGTGAAGCTGCACGACGGGGCGGTGGGGCGGGTGGCCACCGCCGACGGCGCCACCGTCACCGCGCCCGACGTGGTGGTCGCCACCCACTACCCGGTGTTCGACAGGTCCGGCGCCTTCGCCCGGCTCTCGGTGCGGCGCGAGGTGGTGCTGGCGGGTTCGCTGCCGGTGGACCGGGCGCCGGGCGGCATGTACCTCACCTTCGAGGACCGCACCCGGTCGATGCGCTGCGCCCCGCTCCCCGACCCGGGTCGGCGGCTGCTCGTCGTGACCGGGGAGAAGTTCACCCCCGGCGAGGAGGACGCCGCCGGCGCGTTCCACCGGCTGACCGACTGGGCGCGGGTGCGGTTCCCCGGCGTGCGGCTCAGCCACCGGTGGGCGACCCAGGACGCCTTCAGCACCGACGGTCTGCCGCTGGTGGGCCGCCTCAACCCGGCCACCCGGCACGTGCTGCTGGCCACCGGCTTCGCCGGCTGGGGCATGAGCGGTGGCGTGATGGCCGCCCGGCTACTGACCGACTACCTCACCGGGCGGCCCCGCCCGCCGTGGAGCCGGATCTACGACCCGCGCCGCCTCCCCGGCTTCTCGGAGGCCGGTGAACTCCTCGGGCACCAGGCCTTTGTCGCCAAGCACTTCGTCGGCGACCGCCTGCACTCCGATCCGCCGCTGGCCGAACTCGCCCCGGGCGAGGGCGCGGTGGTCGAGTACGAGGGCGAACGCCACGCCGCCTACCGCGAGCCGGACGGGCGGGTGCGGCTGCTGTCGGCGCGCTGCACCCACCTGGGCTGCCTGGTGCGGTTCGACGACGCCGAGCGCGAGTGGGCGTGCCCCTGCCACGGGTCCCGCTTCGCGGTCGACGGTTCCGTCCTGCACGGCCCGGCCACCCGCCCGCTGGAGGCCAGGGAAGCCCCGGCCGAGCCCTTCGAGGGGCCCGGCGGGGGACCCTGACGACCAGCGCTAGCCCGGCGACCAGCGGTAGCGGTGAGCCGTGGCGTGGCGGACGGCGCCGGTCAGTCGGCGTGGACCGGCGGACCGAACCGCAGGGAGAAGTGGTCCTGGGTGGCCGGTAGCGGGGCGTCCGGGCCGAGTCGGTGGGAGAGCAGCCGGGGCACCCCCACGGCGAGCAGCTGCGCGAGGAAGGCGCTGGTCGTCAGCAGGACGAGGTTCTGTCCCGGACAGCCCGCCGGGCCGTCGCTGAACGGGACGAAGGCCCCGGCGGTCGCCGTCGAGTCCACCGGGCCGGCGGCGCGCAGCCACAGGTCGGGGTTGAACCGGTCCCGGTCGGGCCCGGCGGGGTCGCCACGGTGCAGGTAGGGGGCGTAGATCACTACCAGGGTGTTCGCCGGCAGCCTGTCGCCGTTGGGCATGCGGACCGGTTCCGCGTTCTCCCGCAGCACCAGGGGGGTGGTGGGCCACAGCCGGACGGACTCCAGCACGGTGGCGCGCAGCAGCGGCCAGGACGCCGCACCCTTCCCCGGCGGGTCCTCGGCGACCTCCCGGCGGGCCCGGGCGGCCGTCTCGGGATGGGTGGCGAGCAGCGCCAGAGCGCGTGCGGTGACGATTCCCGCCACGTCGTAGGCGAACAGCCAGTGCGGGATCTGGCCCACCGCGTCCAGACGGGCGGCGTGCGCGACCAGGGTGCCCTCCTCGGCGCGCGCGGCGTAGGCGTTCAGCCGCCGCCTGAACGCGGCGCGCAGCAGGCGTCGCCGCGGGGAGAGCATGGCCCAGTTGGCGGCGCCGCGCAGGGCGTCGAGCTGCCGGGTGATGGTGGTGTCGTCCCTGGCGAGGTCGCCGAGGGTGATCCTGCGGACGGTGCGCCACCAGGCGGCTTCCAGCCGGGGCCAGTCGATCACGCCGTCCGCCCTGGCCTCGGCGACCAGGCCGGCGACCTCCTCGCCGGCGATCCGCACGAACCGTTCGGCGGCCGGGTGCAGCGGCCGGTCGGTGGCCAGCACCTCCTCGTTCTTGCGGCGACGCGACTCCCGTTCGTCCGGATCGCTGATCAGCACGCCGTGCGGCTGGAACTGGCCGAGCGCGGCCCGCTTCTCGAAGGCGGCCGGGGAGAACGGTCGCGGGGTGTGCTCCAGCACGTACCGGGCGTCGGCCGGGTCGAGGACAAGGGCGATCCGGCGGGGCCGTTCCATCACGGTCAGCGGTCCCTCGCCGTGCTGCCGGTGCAGGCGTTCGGCGACGGCCACGCCCCGGGCGTCCCAGCCGACGCGCTCGGCCAGCCCCATGCCGAGTCGGCGTCGGGTGATCGCGCCGCCGAGCACCACGGGCAGGAAGGCGTCACCGAGGACGCGGGCCCGGTCGGCGGCGTCGGGCTTCTGGTTCGGTGCTTCGGTCGGCTCTCGGTGGCCAGCTTGACGCATCGTTCCTCCGGGAGGGCGGGAGCTGGTTCGGGTACCGCGATCGGCCGCCTTCCAAACGAGCGGTGGTGTGACCGGGCGGAGCTCCTCCGTGAGGTGGTCCGGTGTGGTTGTCCGGGCGGCGGGCGGGTACCCGGGGCGGGTCCGGGAGCCGTCGAGACAGGGAGCGGGCGTATGTCCACAGCGCGCGGTGGCCAGGGGGGCGGCGGGGGGCTTCGGGTGGTGGTGACGGGTGCCAGCGGCAACGTCGGGACCAGTGTGGTGAAGGCGCTGCTGGCGTCCTCCCGGCCGGTCTCGGTCGTCGGCGTCGCGCGGCGGCTACCGGACCGGCAGCAGGACGGCACCGACTGGGTGAGCGTCGACATCGGGCGGCCGGACGCGGAACGGGAGCTGACCCGGGTGCTGGAGGGCGCGGACGCGGTGATCCATCTGGCGTGGCTGCTCCAGCCCAGCCACGATCCGGCGGTCACCTGGCGCACCAACGTGCTGGGCACCGACCGGGTGCTGCGGGCCGCCGCGGCGGCCGAGGTGCCGGCGGTGGTGTGCGCCTCCTCGGTGGCGGCCTACTCGCCGCGCCCCGCCGACCGGGACCGGTTCTGGGTGGACGAGTCCTGGCCCACGCACGGCTGGCCGACCGCCGCGTACAGCAGGGAGAAGGCGTACGTGGAGCGACTCCTGGACGTCTTCGAGCGGGACCAGCCGGCCGTGCGGGTGGTGCGGATGCGGCCGAGCTTCATCTTCAAGCGGGGGTCGGCGATGGAGCAGCGGCGGCATTTTGCCGGGCCGCTGCTGCCGAACCGGCTGGTGCGGCCGTCGTTGGTGCCGGTGGTGCCGGACGTTCCGGGGCTGCGGTTCCAGGCGGTGCACTCCGACGACGTCGGGCGCGCGTGCGCGAGCGCCGTCACCGGCGAGGCGCGGGGCGCGTTCAACCTGGCGGCCGACACGCTGCTGGACGGGCCCGAGTTGGGGCGGCTGCTGGACGCCCGGCCCGTGCCCGTGCCGAGGCTGCCGGTACGCCAGGCCCTCGCCGCGGCCTGGCGGCTGCGGCTGGTACCGGCCCCGCCGACGCTCTTCGACGCGCTGATGCGGCTCCCGCTGCTGGAGACCGGGCGGGCGCGGAGTGAGCTGGGCTGGGAGCCGACGCTCAGCGGCCCGGAGGCCGTCGCCGAACTGCTCCGGGGCATGCGGGAGGGCGCCGGGATGGACACTCCCCCGCTCACGGCGCGGCTGCGCGGCGGCCGGCTGCGGGAGCTGGCCACCGGCGTCGGCGGCCGCGCCTGACGCTCGTCCACGCGACGACCGGACCGCCCGGCGGTCCGACCGCCCGGCGGTCGGACCACGCGACGGAAGGTGTACCCGATCGCCGGACGGCGGGGATGAATGGGACGTTCCGGCCCGGGTACCCGCACCTCGCCCGTGCCCTACCCCCCCCCGTACGAGGAGGCCGCGATGCCCGCCGGAAGCTCACGCAAGAGGGAACGCCAGTACGAGCACATCAAGGAGAGCGCCGAGAAGCGCGGCGAGAGCAAGAAACGCGCCAAGGAGATCGCCGCGCGCACGGTCAACAAGGAACGGGCCCAGTCCGGCGAGAGCCGTACGGCCAGCAGGACCTCCACCGACGACATGTCCGCCTCGCGCCGGGGCGGACAGCGTTCGCACAGCGGGTCCAAGGGCCCCACCCGCGACCAGCTCTACGCCGAGGCGCAGCGCAAGAACGTGAAGGGCCGCAGCAACATGAACAAGGACGAACTGCGCCGCGCGGTCGGCAAGTAGGACCGTCCGCCCCCGAGGAGGGCCGGTCCTGCCTGCCGACCGCCGCGCGACGCTCAGTCCGGGGACGGGGGCTCTTCCGCCAGCCCCGCGGCGCCGGCTCTACGCCTGGGCAGCCGGGTGCTGAGCGCCTGCGCAAGGCGGCGGTCCATGGCGCCGTGCTCGGCCCAGCCGGTGACCTCCTCGGCGAGCAGCCGCAGCTTGGTGTTGGTGTCCTGGGAGGTGTCCCGCAGAATGCGGAAAGCCTCCTCGCAGCCGCATCCGCCCAGCGCCATGACCACGCCGACGGCCTGGTCGATCACCGCGTGCGACTCGACGGCCTGTTCCAGCTGGGCCACCCGCTCGGCCAGCACGGCCTCGCCCGTCGCGGTGTCGGGTCGGTCGGCGCTCTGCATGCCCGTTCCTCCCAGTTCCGTCGCCACTCGCGCCGGCGGGCGCGACCGTTACGCCACCGTAACGCGAACGGCGTGCGCCGGTGGGACGGTGAGGCGCATGGGGGTGGCCCGTGCACTCGACCGGGCGGATCTCAGCCGGGCGTGAGCGCCTTCCGCACCACAGCCAGGCGCAGCGCCTCCAGCGTCTCCGCCTGGCGGTCGGCCCGCTCGAGCAGCTCGCGCAGGAGGTCCGGCCAGCGGCCCTCGTGGGCCTCCGGCAGTTCCGCCAGCGCTCGCCACAGGGACGCCTTGCCCTGGACGCCCAGGGTCATCGCCTCGAACTCCAGGACGGCCCTCACCTCGGTGTCCCGCATCAGCCTGCCGTTGGGTTTGAAGCGCCCCAGCGTCTCCCCCAGCCGACCGGCGACGATCATGGAGCGGCGGACGGGCACGTCGAGCTCGCGCATCAGGCGCAGCAGGGTGGCGCGGTCCTCGTCGATCTCCTCGGCCAGCCGCGCCAGCTCCGCCGAGACCCCTTCGTCCTCCTGCTGCCGCTCCAGCCGCTCCAGCAGGCGGACGCCGGCGGTGGCTCCCATCAGGTGGTTGTTGAGGTAGACGGTCAGCGACCTGGAGCGGGGCTCCCGGCGCTCACGCTCGTCCTCGGCCCCCGGGTGGCGGGGGTCGGTGTGGTGCGTCATCGTTCCTCCCGATCGCCACGGGCGCGGCCGAGGTCCCCCTCGGGAACCGCGCCGGCGGTCGGGCCTCCGGCCGCCTGGCGCAGTTCCCGCAGCCGCGCGCCGGCCCGCTCCCGCAGGCCCTCCAGCGGGTCGGCGAGCCGCCGGGTGGGTACGTCGAGGACCGCTCGGAGTCGGGGTCGACAAAACGGACCGAACGGTACGGAAAGTCGCGGCCGATGGTCTCGCACGTCGGAGTCTGTCACCGGATCTCCTCCTTCCCGGGGGCCGGCGGACGCGGCCCGGGGTCGAACGACGGTTCTTCGCCCGCCGGGTGCCCGTGGGCAGGCGTACCCAATCCACCGAGCACCCGGACGCGGCGACGGCGACGGCGACGGCGACGGCGACAAGAACCAACAACCCCCACGATGGCCGGTTTGGAGTGATCCATGGGGGTATGCGATCCGTCACCACGACGACACGCCGGTGGCGGGCCCGACGGGTGCACCTCGTCGGCCGCCCCCGCGCCGCGTCGTGCCCGGAACCCCCGCCGGAGCGGGCCTGATACTCCGCCGGGGTACCCCTTCTGCCCTCCTGACCGGAAAGAAGGTCCGAACGCCGTGGAGAAGGTGACGCACGCGGCGGGATTTGCCATCGTGGAAATGGAAGCCGGGGTTCCGGTTCTCACTCCGCCGCGCGGCGGAGTGAGGCCCGTGCCACTCACAGGAAACTCCCGGCGGTGCTTCGGACAGCAGGCACGCGACAGACGAGCCACGACATGCGGTCGGCACGCCGCAGACCGTGGGGACCACACGTTCGCGCACTGGGAGTGAGCTGACTCCATGAGCACCATCGACGCCCGCCCCGCCGCCCGTAGCCGGCGGCCTCGACACGACCACCACGACGCCCCCGACACGACGGCCGCCCTGCAGCGACTGACCACCCTGCCCGACGGCCCCGAGCGGGACGCGTTGCGACAGGAGGTGGTGAGCGCGTGGCTGCCCATGGCCGGGCGGCTCGCGCGCAAGTACCGCAACCGCGGTGAGGAGACCGAAGACCTCGAGCAGGTCGCCGCACTGGGTCTGACCAAGGCGGTGGAACGCTTTGATCCCAGCCTGGGCAAGGCGTTCGAGAGCTACGCCGTGCCCATGATCCTCGGCGAGATCAAGAAGCACTTCCGGGACAACACCTGGGACGTCCACGTGCCCAGGCGGGTCCAGGAGCTGCGAAACCGGGTGAGGCGCTCGGTGCGGGAGCTGGCCGCGACCACCGGCCGCGCGCCCACGATCGCCCAACTGGCGGAACACACCGGCCTGAGCCAGGAGGACGCCCAGCTCGGCCTGGACGCGCTGGAGAGCTACAGTTCGCTGTCGCTCGACGCCGAACTGCCGGGGGCGGAGAGCGGGTACAGCCTGCTGGACACGCTCGGCTCCGCGGAACCCGCCTACCAGCGGATCATCAGCCGGGAGTCGGTCAAGCCGTGCCTGCGGCGCCTGCCCGAGCGGGAGAAGCGCATCCTGTACCTGCGGTTCTACTGCGACATGACCCAGAGCCGGATCGCCGACCGGCTGAACATCTCGCAGATGCACGTCTCCCGGGTACTGCGCCGCACCTGCGAGCGGGTGCGGCGCAGTACCCGGGAGA
>NZ_WMLF01000186.1 GCF_014156695.1 Streptomyces durbertensis
GTGCGGGCGTGCGCCACGCCCGCACGCGGGATCACGTTCAAAGCGACGGATGAACCGTACGATCGGGATCTAATCGGATATCTCATCGCCTTTCTGGGAAGGTGTAGCCGCCAGGCGTCCTTGCCCTCGCGTATCCCGCGCATCAGCAGGCTGCGCGCACCAGCAGAGAGGAGTTCCCGGCCCGTGACCGCTCCCCCTCGGCAGCCCGGCCGTACAGCACCGCGACCTGGCGCACCCGGACTTCCCGCCCACCGGAACCCGGAAGCCGCACCCCTGCTGCGGCTCTACCGGCGCGTCGTGCCGCTCAAGGCCAGGCGGGCCGTGGCGGGGAAGCTCTCGCTGGGGGCCCGGTCCACGCTCAAGCGGTCCCTGGCCACCTCCCAGCTCTTCGTCGAACGCGCCGCCGTCCTCCGCGCCGAACGGGCCCGGCGCCGCGCACCCGATCTGTTCTCCGGCGACGAGCGGCGGCTGGTGCTGGTCCGGCAGCAGCCGAGGGCGGCCAGGGTCCGCGAGTACCCCCGCCCCCTCCAGGCGCACACCGAAGCGCTGCGGCTCGTGTGCGACACCCTCGTCGAGGCCGGCGTGGACTACTTCTGCGTCCGGACCATCGAGGGCGCCAGCACGGCCGTGGGCGTGCCGGAGTCGGAACGCGGCCGCGCGCTGCGGGCACTCACCCGAATGTGTGAGGCCACCGCCGGCTACGTGGTGCTGCCCCGTCGGCGACGCGGTGGACGCCGGCGCCGACGCATCGTGCCCTACGACTCGCCGGCCGCACGGCGCTGGTTCGACCGGGCCCAGGAGATCCGGTTCGGCTGGTACTACACCGACCGGTTCGGGGCGGCCGCCGCCGGCGAACGGTACGGCTGCACCGTGGAGTTCTGGACGAAGGACGAGGAGACCGGCGAACTCGTCGCGCCGCGCCGCAACCGCTGCACCGAGACACTGCCCGCCGACGCTCCGCGCGTCGAGGTGCCGCAGAACCGCTTCAGCCGGCTGCTGCCCGCCGACGCGCCGCCCCTCGCCCCGGTCCGCACCGTCGAGCCGTTCGCCCACCCGCTGCCGGACGACATCACCTTTCCCGTCGACGCCGTCTACACGTGGGTCAACGGCGCCGACCCCGGCTGGCTGCGCAAGCGCGCCGAGTACGCCGGCGAGGCCTACCACGAGGAGGCCGCCAACGCCGCCCGCTACCTCAGCCGCGACGAACTCCGCTACTCCCTGCGCTCCCTGCACCAGTACGCGCCCTGGATCCGCCACGTCTACCTGGTGACCGACGACCAGACGCCCGACTGGCTGGACGACTCCCACCCCGGTATCACCGTCGTCAGCCACCGTGACATCTTCACCGACCGCTCGCTGCTGCCGACGTTCAACTCGCACGCCATCGAAAGCCAGTTGCACCACATCGACGGCCTCGCCGAGCACTTCCTCTACCTCAACGACGACGTCTTCTTCGGCCGCCTCACCACCCCCCACGACTTCTTCCTGCCCAACGGGCTCACCCGCTTCTTCCTCTCCCGGGCCCAGATCCCCTTCGACGCGCCCTCCCCCGAGGACGTGCCGATCGCGGCGGCCGGCAAGAACAACAGGGCCGTGCTGGAAGAGCGCTTCGGCGTGGTCATCACCCAGAAGATGAAGCACGTGCCGCACGCGCTGCGGCGCAGCGTGCTGGACGAGATCGAGAAGGAGTTCGCCGACCGGCACCGGACGACGGCGGGCAACCGCTTCCGCGCCCTGAACGACCTCTCGGTCACGTCCTCACTGCACCACTACTACGCGTTCCTCACCGGACGGGCCGTCCCCGGCAGCCTGCACTACGACTACTTCGACATGGCGCACCCCTACACGCCCGCCCGCCTAGGGCGGCTGCTGGCGGCGCAGAGCCGGACGGTCTTCTGCCTCAACGACACCGTCTCCGACGAGACGGACCTCGCCTCCCAGCTCGCCGTCATGCGCCCCTTCCTCCAGTCCTACTTCCCCTTCCCCAGCCCCTACGAGCGGCAGGACGACACCGCCGAAGCCCCGCGCCCGCCGCTCCCAGGCGGCGCGGACGCCGAGGCCCTGGACGGCCCCACTCGCGGCACCGCGACACCCCACCGGACCAACCACGCCGGAGGCTGACGCCCGCGACGCACGGCTCGGACGAACGGCCGGTGACAGGTGGTGGTCAGGCGGGGCTCAGGTCCTGGCCACTCGGTGGTCAGACGGTGGTCAGGCGGAGTCGCGCAGGCGGATGACCGCCTTGCCCTGTCCCAGGTCGACCGTGGAGTGCGGAGGCGCCCCGTCGCCCTCCTCCTCCCGGAGCAGCGTCATCGTCTCGCGCTGCCGCAACTCGTGCTCCTTGCCGGGGAGAAGACTCGCGTGCAGCGTCTCGAAGCCGGTCGCCGAGACACCACCGCCGCGGTCACCGCCCCACAAGGGCAGTAGCACCCGTTCGACAAAGGCCACCCCGATCAGCAGGATGACCAGCCCCGGCAGTGTCATGAACACCGCGATCTCCACAGCGCATCCCCTCCTCATCGGCCAGTCTCTCCCAGCGGCGCGGCCGCAGGAACCGCTCTGCCGCACGGAAGTGCCGGTCGGTGGCGTCGGCTGTGGCGGCGGTGGCAACCGCGGGTGCCGTGCTCAGGCGTCGACGGAGACTCAGCGTCGGGCGTGGCGGATCTTCAGGCGGCCGAACCCGAGCCCCCCGGAGATGCGGATCCTCGGCCCGCCGGAAGCGGAAGGCGGCCGTGGCTTGTAGCGCAGGTCCTTCCACCCGGTGTGCAGACCCTCGACGTCGACGACCGCGTCCCGAGGGACCGTGATCCTGGCCCCACCGGTGCCGAGCTGCAACTCGATGTCGACGTCCCGGTGTTCGAAGACCGCCCGGGACAGGTCCAGGCGCACCCTTCCGAACGCGGACTCGACCTTGAGAGTCCGAGGCACCCGCCATACGCCACGTCGCTGGATCCGCCCGCCGGCTGCCGTGATCGTCGACATGGTGCCCGGCCGTTCCTTCGGCAGCGCGGCCGTCGCCGACGCGAGTTCGCCGAGTGTCCTGGCGGCGAGCACCTGGTCGAGGCGCTGATCCAACTCCTCGTGGGGGAGGAGCCCTTCGGCGTAGGACTCCCGCAGGCGCTGTACGACGGCGTCGCGATCGTCCTCGCCGATCCGGGCTGACGGGTCTTCCGGTAAGGAGGCCATCGTCTCACCCTACTGGCGCGTCCCGGCGACGCGGACGCGTCGCGCTGGGTGCACGAGTGGTCAAGAGGGTGTGCGTCGGTGATCAAGTTGTGGCCGGCGGAGCCGTGACATCTTCGAGTGCGGGGGACGAGACGGGCTCCGAAGTCCCCCTCGGGGCCCGTCTCGCCACAAGCCGAGAGTCGGCCGCGCGGTGACCACGGGAGGTCTCGCCGCATCCGGCGCTCCAGGACGGGGAGAACACGAATGAAGTCGAACAGGAAGACCGCGGCTGTGCTCGGCACTGCGATCGCTCTCGCCACCGCGTTCACGGGCGGGCTCGCGTACGCGGCACCGGCCGCCGAGACGGCCGAGAAGGCGCCGAGCGCGGTGCAGTCCGTGATGAGCGAGCAGGAGTTCGTGGCGGCGGCCATGGATGTCGGTGGACTCACCGAGGCGGCGGCCCGGCACGCCTACCGGGACCCGAAGCTGGCGCTGACCGTACCGGTCGAGGTCGTCGCCGAGGACACGGCAGTGCGGGCGACGGGCACGGGAACGCCGAGCGCGCAAGCGAGGGCGGGCTCGTGCAGGTTGACGGCCAAGCGGGACTACCGCAACGGGCTCGGCAACCGCCTCTTCCGCTACACCGTGCACAAGTCCTGGGAGGGCACCGGGACAAAGGTGCGGAACGTGAAGCACGAGGTCGGCCACAGCACGACGGCGCTGGGCCGCGCCGGCGGCTGGAGGTTCAACAGGACCGTCGAATCGGTCAACGAGTACCGCAAGTGGAACGGCATCACCAACGGCCGCCACTACAGCTCCCGCACCGGCCAGTGGAAGGCCTCTCCCATCGAGAAGAAGAACCTTCAGGTGCGGATCATGTCCAGGGCGGACGGCAGCTGGACCACGCACGAGAAGTCCGGCAAGTGCTGGTAGGCACCGCCCGGGCTCTCTGACGCTTCGCCGCCGGCCTCAGCCCCTGGCCGCTGCCAGGGCTGGGGCCGCGCGGCGGTGTTCGGAGGGCGAGGCCCCGAACGCGTTGCGGAACGCTCTCGTGAACGCCGCGTGGTGCCGGAAACCCCACCGCGCGGCGATGTCCTGGACCGAGACGGCGACCAGCGCCGGATCGGACAGATCCCGACGGGCCCCCGCCAGACGCTGACGGCGGATGCTGTCCGCGACCGTCTCCGGCTCCTCCTCGAACAGCCGGTGCAGATAGCGGACCGATATGTGGTGTGCGCTCGCGACCAGCGCGGGACACAACTCGGGATCGGCCAGGTTCTGCTGGATGAAGGCGCGGATCCGCAGCCGCAGCACGCGTTGGCGGTTGTCCACCGGCTGCGCGCTCTCCGCGTCACACGCGTGGGCGAAGAGCGCGGTCAGCAGGTCGACGAGCACCAGCTCAAGGCGCGGCACGTCGGCGGCCCGATAGCCGGAGTTCCGCCGGGCCAGCTGGGTCAGCGTGAGCGCGAGCAGCGCGCCCGGCCCGTCGCGTCCGGAGAGGCACCGACCCACCACCCGGTCCACCTGCCCGGCAGGCAGCGGAATGGCGGCCCTGGGCACCTCAACCCCCACCGACCGCACCAACCCACCCACGTCGGCGGGCTCCGCCCGCACCCGCGCGGGCGCGGACGACACCGTGGTGAGCAGATCGTAACGGCCGTACTCAACGCGGGACTTACCCCAGCTCGCCTCCGCCTCGCCGCTGAGGACCAGCAGGACGTGACAGGTCTCCGGGTCCGACTCCCTTACCAGCCGCGAGGACCGGTCGAAGGTCAGCGCCTGGTAGCTCGCCGGCCACACCGACAGCGCCCCCATCTCCAACACTCGCAACTCAGCCCGGAAGTCCTCCCGATGAGGGCTCTGCACGTCCATGGGCGAGAGGGAGTCCATCATGTGCTCCCGCCACCGCTCGAACCGCTCCTCAGCCGGCACCGCGTCACTGTCGAAGTACAACGCCTCACTCAGCACGACTCCCCCTCCCGACTCCGTCGGTTCCGCCTGGACCGAGCGACGGGCCGTGGTCTGCGGCGGCGACCGTTCGGAGCAACCACCGTAACCGGCCAAGAGCGCCCGACAAGCCTATGCGGCGGGCACCGGTCACTCTCCGCTCCCGCCTTCCTAGAAGGCCGGTGTCAGCTCGGAAAGCCCGGCTTGCGGATTCGAGGTACGTGCCGGACCTCCACCTTCGCTGGAAGCTCATCAATGCCGGACGGCCGCGTGATCCCGAAGAGTGCGATTTTCTCCAACTGTGTCAGTTCGGCGAGCGGAGCGAGATCGATCTCGGTGGCGCTGCGTTGGCCCTTCACCAGTTCAAGGTGGTTGAGCGAGGGGAAGAGTCGTGGCACAAGAGTCAGGTCGGAGTGATCGTCGCAGCGAAGCCCTAGCCTGTGGATGTTGTGCAACGGATCTGTCGCCCCCAGGCCTTCCAAGCTGGAGCAGCTGATGTTCAGGTAGTCGAGGGCGGGCGCCGTTGCGAGGTGGCGGTATTCGCCTGGCTCTAGCGGGGATGTGCGCATGCCGATATGCAGCGATCTGAGCTGAGGCCATCGCGTGAGGCGCGGAACGACGGCCTCCGTCGGCAGCGTCAAGGACGAGAGTGTGGCGGTCGACGGAAGGACGTCGGCATGTTGCCAGGGAAGTCCCTTGCCGAGGTTCAGGGTTCGGAGCTGGCTGAGGCTCCCGGTGCTGTCCAGGCTCGGGAGCTTGGGAAGCTCCCACATGCCGAGGTGGTGCAGTGGCAGACTGCGAATCGCCTCCAGGTCTGCGAGTCGTGTGCAGTTGGTGAGCATGAGCCAGTTAAGTCGGAGGTAGGAAGCGAGAAAGGCGAGGTCTGATATGACGTGGTTGTCAACCAGTTCTAGTGCGACAAGATGCTCGCAGGACAATGCATCCCTGATCTCCTGAGCGTGAAAGTCGCCACGAAGCCTCACGCGTGAAGCGTTGAGCCTCGAGATATGGGCGAGTTCAGCAAATGAGCGGACGACCACGGTCGCTTTGCCGGCCGAAACGATGGGTGCGATGATCTCCTTCGCGTACGTGTCTGTGTCGAAACGGTCCCAATGGCCAGCGAGTTGGTGAGCCACGCCAGGCCATGGGTGGTCGATGTATCGCAGCAGGAGCGGTATCGCGTTGTCTGTACCGATCTGTGCGGCTGTGTGGATGATTGACACGGCGTCGTTGTTGTCCACTATTTCCTCGGGGCCCGGGAGCAGCTCCAGAACGATCGGGCCTGCGGCGGCTAGTCCCTTGGCCTCCTCGAAAGTCATAGGAGGTAGCAGAGCCGCCGCGCTGCGCTCGACCCTGCTGCGGATCGCCGGGTCCAGCTTCGTGGCGTGTTCCAGGCACGCGGTGGCCAGCAGGTGGAGGCGGGTGCGGCACGCGGGGTCGGCGTCGCCACGGGCCAGCAGCTTCTCCAGGAGCTGGGCGCGTTCGTCGGGCCGCGCGTGGGCGACGGCCATGCGGATGACGTCCTCCCACTGGTCGAGGTGTGCGTTCGCCACCAGGAGGTCGAAGTCGCACTCCTCCACGGCCTCGCGTGCGCCGAGATAGTCCTGGAACGTGCGGTGCACGAAGTCGACGGCGCCGGGGGCCGGTTCGCGGAGCAGGCCGGAGCGGACCAGCAGGTGACGGAACACCTGGGCGGCGTCGCCCTGTGCGGCGACGTGCGGCATCGCCGGCAGCACGCGGCCGATGAGCCTGACGGCGTCGGTCTGGTCGAGCTCCGAGCGGCCGTTGCGGATGAGCCAGTAGGCGAGCTTCTGCAACAGCTCGATCTGGGACTCGTCGTCCAGCTCGACGCCGCCCCGTCGCAGGGGCACGTCCCGTTCGAGGTCACGGCGGTAGAGCAGCATGCTGAGGGCGGCGTCGTAGAGGGCTTTACGGCCGCGCGGCAGGTGGCCGCGCCGCTCGCGGTGGAGAGCGCAGATCAGACCGCACATCAGGGGATTCGTGGAGAGCTGGCCCAGGTCGGGCCTGGATCGGATCGCGCCGAGAAGTTTCGTCTCCAGCTCTTTGCCGGCCTGCGCTGCGGTGTGCCAGCGGCGGACGAAGGCCTGGGTGTCGGCGCGACTCATCGGCGAGAGCGTCAGCTCGGTGAACTGCTGGGCGCCCAGCCAGTGCTCGCTGACGGCCGACGGCCGGGAGGTGACGAGGCAGAGGCTGTCCGGGAACGCGGTGAGGAGGTCGGCGAGCCAGCGCCGCGTACCCTCGCGTTCCGCCTCCGGGACCTCGTCGATGCCGTCGACCAGCAGCAGACCGCGTCCGGCGGCCAGCACCCGTTCGACCCAGCCGGTCGGCTGGGCGCCGGCGAGCGGGCAGCCCGTGGCGGCCAGGAAGTCGCGGGGCAGCGGCAGCGTTCCACCGCCCCGGGTGAGGGTACGCAGCGGGAGAACAAAGGGGACGCGTCCGAAGAGCTGCGGGAGTTCGGCGGTGGGCTCCTGCCGTGCGGCGGTCACGGCGAGCCACTGCACGAGGGTCGTCTTGCCGGAGCCGGCGAGGCCGCGCAGCAGTACTCGGTCGTGTCCGGCCAGCGCCCGCTCGGCGGGCTGTCGGCTCTCGTCGTGCGACGCGCCGTGCGGTGCCTCTTCGGACAGCAGCCCGTCCCTTGACACACTGGCCGTTGTCTCCAGGCTCAGATAGGCCGAGTCCAGCGGCCACTCGCGGCCCTGCTGGAGGTCGAGCCCGTAGATCGTCAGCGTGCCGTGTTTCCGGACGACGAAGTCGGCGTAGCGGCGCTCGAAGCGGTGGTCCTCCACGGCCGGGGCCGGGAGGCGTTCGAGCAGCCAGTCGAGACGGTCCACGACCGTGTGGAGGAGGCGGGACTGCTCGACCTGCTGGCGTGCCACGAAGGTGGAGCGCTGGGTGAAGAAGTGCAGGATGTGCAGGCAGGCGACATCCAGCAGTCCCACCCACAACCGCTCCCCGTCGGCGGACAGCTCGCGCGACGCGGCGGGCCCGGCCGCCTCCCGCAGCCGACAGGCGAACTCCTGGTGGCCAAGTCCGACGGCCTGGACGTCGTCCATTTCGATGTCGCCCAGCGCGAGAAGCGTGCGGGTGAGAGCATCCGCAACCGCACTGTCCTCGTCCGCCGGTACCGGCCGCTCTCCGGGGCCGTGCGTGGCGACGGCGCGTTCGACGAGCTTCGCGGCGATCTTCTGGACCTCACGTTCGCCCAGCTCCCGCCTCTCCGCCCCGAACGCGACCAGCCGGCCCACCCGGATCGGCCTGTCGACGAGACCCGCCCCCGCGCTCTCCCGCGCGAACAACTGCTTGACCAGGGGCGCGACGACGCTGGAAGCCAGCCGCACCCCCACCACCCCGGCGTCCATGACAACCCACCGTAGCCGTGGCAGAACGGCCCGGCAGGCGATTCACCGAGCTCCGCCGGGGTGTGGACCTACACCTCGCCGAGGTCGACCTCGATCGGGAACGGCGCCGAGACCTTCACGATTCCTGTGAACATGTCGCCGTCGCGGTAGGCCCTGGTCGCGGGGTCGAGGACGTGCGTGTACACCAGCGGCACGCCGGTCGCGGCCTGCTCGACGCGCCAGTAGAAGGCGATGCCGGCCTTGGCGTACTGGTCGGTCGTCACGATGCGGTCGGTGGTCTCCGAGCCGGGGGAGACCACCTCCACGATCATCAGCACATGCTCGGGACGCGTGGGCGTGACGTCGATCGTGTCCGCGCGGTACACAACGACATCCGGGCGACGGTTGGTGAGCGGGACGTCCTGGAGACGGACGTCGAAGTTGGTGTCGGCGTTCCAACCGGGGCTTGCGGCGGCCTCCAGAGCGTTGGCCAGAATCCGAGCCAGCCGGTTGTGGCGCTTGGACGCCCCGGGGCGCACCACGACCAGGCCGTCCACAATCTCGATCCCCGCGCACCGCGTCTCGGGCCAGGAGTCGTACCGCTCTGTCGTGACGTGCTCGCGCATCCACGTGGGGATTGCCGGACCGGCGGTCATCACGCACCTCTCGTCGCCCACCCCGGCGGGTCCGAGCCCGCCGGACTGAGCGTAGGGGCCCACGCAGCGCGATCCGGCAGGATCGCCCGGTGCTGCCGGGCTCGAGGGAGGGGCCGTATCGTTGAGGGGCGCGGCGGGTGTGGCCCGGCGCCGGGAAACATACAGGTGTCGGAGCTGGAGGCGTCAGCCGTCATGGTGGAGATCAAGACCCCGGAGCAGATCGCGAAGATGCGCGCGGCGGGGCTGGTGGTCGCGGCCATGCACCGGGAGTGCGCCGCCGCCGCCGTGCCGGGCGCGACGACGAAGGATCTGGACGAGGTCGCCGCGAAGGTGCTGTCCGACCACGGCGCCAAGCCGAACTTCCTCGGCTACGGCGGCTTCCCCGGCAACATCTGCACCTCGGTGAACGACGTCGTCGTGCACGGCATCCCGGACCGGGAGACCGTGCTCAAGGACGGCGACATCATCTCCATCGACGCCGGCGCGATCATCGACGGCTGGCACGGCGACGCGGCGCTGACGGTGTTCGTCGGTGGCGGGCACTCGCCGGAGCTGGTCGAGCTGAGCCGGGTCACCGAGGAGTCCATGTGGGCCGGCATCGCCGCGATGCGCAAGGGCAACCGGCTGGTCGACATCTCCAAGGCGATCGAGGGCTACATCCGGCGGCAGCCGCGCCCGTCCTCCGGTCGCTACGGGATCATCGAGGACTACGGCGGCCACGGAATCGGCAGCCAGATGCACATGGACCCGCACCTGCTGAACTACGTGGACCGGCGGCGCGGCAAGGGCCCGAAGCTGGTGCCCGGCATCTGCCTGGCGATCGAGCCGATGGTGAGCCTCGGCACGGCGAAGACGCACGTGCTGGAGGACGACTGGACGGTGAAGACGGACGACTACTCGTGGTCCAGCCACTGGGAGCACTCCGTCGCCCTCACCGAGCAGGGCCCGCTTGTCCTCACCGCCCCGGACGGCGGCAAGGCCAAGCTCGCCGAGTACGGCGTCGAAGCCGCCCCCGACC
>NZ_WMLF01000187.1 GCF_014156695.1 Streptomyces durbertensis
GGGTGTTGGTGGGGCACCGGGCGGTGCCGAACTGGCCGGGCCGGGTGGGGAGTCTCGTGGAGGCGTTCCTGCCGTGGGCCGGCGTGGTGGTGTTGGTGCTGCTCGGGGTGGCGCTGGTGCGTCGGTCGGTTGTCGCCCTGGTGGCGTTGCTGCTGCCGGTGGCGGCGTGGACGTACCTGTTCGGTGGTCTGCTGCTGCCGGGGGCGGCGGCCGGTCCGCGCGACCTCGTGGTGGTTCAGCACAACGTCAGCGACGAGAACGTCGATCCGGCGGGTACGGCGCGCGCGCTGACCGACACCGGGGCCGATCTCATCGGGCTCCAGGAGCTGGTGCCGGACGCGCTACCGGTGTACAGGAAGGTCCTCGCGCCGGACTATCCGTACCACGCGGTTCGGGGCACCGTCGGACTGTGGTCGAGGTATCCCCTCACCGAGGCCGGCCTCGTGGACATCAAGCCGAGAGAGATCACCGAGCCCTGGAGTCGGGGGATGCGGGCCGTGGTCGAGGCGCCGCGCGGCGAGGTGGCCGCATACGTCGCGCACCTGCCGTCGGTACGCGTGCGGGCGAGCGGGTTCGCGTCCTCCAGGCGGGACGAGAGCGCCCGTCTGCTGGGCGAGGCTATCGCGGCCGAGAAGACGGAGAAGGTCGTCCTGCTGGGTGACTTCAACGGGCCGGTCGAGGACCGGGGGCTGGCGCCGCTGACGTCACGGATGAACGTGGCGGAACGCGGCTTCGGCTTCAGCTTCCCCGCCGCCCTCCCGCTGACCCGTATCGACCACGTCATGGCCCGCTCCATGGCCGTGACCCGGATCCGTACGCTGCCTGCCACCGGCAGTGATCACCTGCCGGTACTCGCCACGCTCTCTGCCCGTTGACTCCTAGCGTCCGGAGGGCGGTGGTCCGGTCGTCGAGGGGTGGTTGTCGGCGGCGGTGTCCGGTGGCGGGGCCGGTTCGGTGCGGCGGTCGCGGCGGGTGCGGAGGGCGACGTTCTGGGTGCCGGACCAGCGTTCGTAGAAGGCGCGGTGGTCGCGGCCCAGGACGATGGACGGGACGGCGAGGCCCCAGACGAGGGCGGCGAGGGCAGCGGCCGCGTAGGGCAGGAGGCGGCTCGCGTCGTCGGGCAGGGTGAGCGCCGAGGTGCGGTCGGCGAGGGTCAGCCAGGCGAGTGCCAGGGGCGCGTAGACGATCCACGTGCGGACGGTGACGCGGAGCGGGCCGGCGCGCCCGCCGTCCGGGCGGGCGACGCGCAGCAGTACGGCCCGCTTGCCGGGCGTGCTGCCGGCGACGAGCGGCAGCAGCCAGAACCACAGGGCGCCGAGCGCCGTGCCGATCGTGAACGCGTGGTCACGGCCGGTCGTCCAGTCGGTGGCGACGGCCAGCAGGCCGGTGCTCAGCGTCCACACGACAAGCCAGCCGGCCAGGTCGGCGAGGAACGCGAGCGCGCGGCGGGTGAGGGTGACGCGGCTCCAGTACCGGTCGCGTTCGGCGAGCGGGTCGTTGACGGGCAGCAGGCGGACGAGTGGCGCCGCGAGCAGCCACCCGGCGGCGGCACCGGCCGTGTTGAGGATCAGGTCGTCGACGTTGAACTGCCGGTAGGGGCACTCGTAGACGAACCACAGCCCGGTGAACTGGGTCATCTCGAAGAACAGCGAGGTGAGGAAGGCCAGCACGACCGTGGCGGCCAGGCCGCGCCGCAGGCGGTACCGGAGGTAGACGCCGAGCGGCAGGAGCAGCACGGCGTTGAGGATGGTGGTCCAGGTGGGCGTGAGGGTGAGCAGGTGGGCGGGTGAGCGGTCGCCGTCGGCCGCGCTGGCGATGGTGCCTCGGAACGCGAACGGGTCGAGCTGCGGGCTCTCCGCGTAGCGGGTCGTCGCGCAGTGGCCGTCGGTGTCGACGGGCAGCGGCATCACCGTCTGGAGGAAGGCGGCTATCAGGTAGAAGACGAAGCTGTAGAAGACGAGCACCGGCCAACCGCCCGCCCGGCCGCGCCGCCGGTAGCCGCGTATCGCGACGGGGACCATGATGAGGGCGACGACCAGCGGGAACAGCGACACCGCCGCCTCGACCGGGAGCAGGTAGGTCTCGAACACGGGGATGGCGCCTTCTGGGGTTGCTAGCGGTGCTGGAGGAACGTGGTGACGGTTCGCACGTACTCGTCGGGGTGCGAGACGTGCGGGAGGTGGCCGGCACCGGCGTACGTGTGGAGCTGGGCGTGCGGGAGGTGGTCGGCGAGCTGTTCGACGACGGCGCCGAAGGTCGGCGGGCTCTCGGTGCCGCGTGTGAGGAGGATCGGCCCGGGGAAGCGCGCGAGAGCGTCGACGTCGAGGTGCGGCCACGTCGGGTCCGCCTGCTCGTCCATCCAGGTGGCGGCGTTGGTGACGAAGGTCTGCTGGAGTGCCGGCGGGAGCTTGGCCCACCCGCCGGGGCCGAACGCGATCTCCTCGACGAACTGCCTGGCCCCGCCCGCCATGTCGCCGGACTCCAGGGTGGCGAGGACCGCGTCGACGCGGCGGCGCGCCTCTTCCATCAGAGGTCGCAGCTTCGGGTCCTGCGCGACGGTGGCGAACAGCGGT
This sequence comes from Streptomyces durbertensis, assembly GCF_014156695.1. Taxonomy (GTDB): domain Bacteria; phylum Actinomycetota; class Actinomycetes; order Streptomycetales; family Streptomycetaceae; genus Streptomyces; species Streptomyces durbertensis. The sequence goes on from NZ_WMLF01000187.1 coordinate 2,574, forward strand.
GGCTCGTGAGCGACGACGGAACGGAACAGTTCCGGTCTGCGGGTGGCCAGGCCCAGCGTGATCGCCGCGCCGAACGAGTTGCCCACGACATGAGCCGGCCCGAGGGCGAGCGTCTCGATCAGGGCGGCCAGGTCGTCCTCGTCCTCCTGGCGCGAACCGGGGCCGGGAGGACGTTCGCTGAGGCTGTGTCCGCGCCGGTCGTAGGTCACGACGCGGCGTGAGTCGGCGAACCGCGAGGCGACGGTTCGCCAGCCGTTGTGGTCGGTCCAGGAGCCGTGCACGAAGACCAGCGGCTCGCCCACGCCCTCGTCGGTGTGGAAGAGCCGGACCCCGTTGACGCGGAGCTCTGGCATCCGGGCCTCCTGGCAATCGGAACGATCACTGGCCTCGAAGCCTGCCGGAACGCGGCGGGGGCGGCAAGCGAGGCCCTGACCGGCCGTCACTCGTCGGCGGGACGCTCGTGCGGGCCGTCGGTGACGAAAGAGCCCATGCCGGTGTGCGTGGTGATCAGCCCTTCCTCGCGCAGAGCCTTCGTGACCTTTCGGATCGTCGGGCGCGAAGTGGCGAACTCCTGCTCCAGCCGAACCTCGGAGATCAGGTGACGAGGCGGGTACTCACCGCTGTAGATCCGTTGCCGGATTACGTCGGCGATCTGCACCCACTTCGGGAACCTCGGGTCGTAGTCCATAGCAGGCAGGACTGTACACATGCACGACCAGGCGAACATAGGAGCTAATAGGAATTCCCAGGTATTGACAGGTCTTAATAGGCGGCCCTATCGTGCATGAACGCGAAGCCCCGGCGACTGCAGCAACAGTCCCGGGGCGTGGCCAACCTGAATACTTGGAAGGCAGGTCGACATGCAGCAGAGTACCGCCCTCGGCGGCTTGTGGCGGCACGAGCCGAAACGCCACCACGAGCCGCTGGACGGCGACGCCTCCCCGCTCGTCCGCCCCTATCTCCTCGCGGCGGAGCGGGACTTCGACCAAGCGGCGTGGCAGCTCTTCCACACCCCGGCGACGCCGTGCTGAGGATCCGCGTCTACTCCGTCAACCGCGTCACCGGCGAACGCCGCACCATCCGCCCGGAACGGGTACTGACCGGGGAGGACGCCAACCCGCTCGACCTCACCATGGCACTGCCGCCCTGCCGGTGCCCGCTGCACCGGAAACACGCCGAACTCCCCCTCGAAAAGGCGGCCGATGGCTCCTGACCCGCAGACGCGCACCCTCGTCGCAGCCATGGCGCTCACCGCCCTGACCGTCGGCCTCCTCGCGGTTCTGCTCCTTCTCCTGACGCTCTGACACCAGGCCCGTTCCCCGCCACACCCCCTCAAAGGTCGGGAACGGGTCTCAGATTGCGTCCACACGCCACGCGGAGCCGGTGCCCCCGCTACCTTCGAAGAGGCGACAATGGTCCGACGGCGGTAGGCGGTTCGGCTTGAGGGGGCACGCGCGGCATGAGCTTCGGCGGCGACGACGAATACGGCCATGCTCGAAGTGGCCGCCAGGGCACCCGTACGCGCCTGCCCGAGACCGAGAGCGGTGCCGCACGTTCGGCGCCGATGCGGCCGGGGCGGAACGTGCTGATGGTCGTGGGCGTGGTGATGCTGCTGATCGGCGCCATCGCCGTGGCGACCCGCGCGGGAGACGACGACGGGCGGGGCGGCGAGGGGCGTGAGCAGGCGCAGCCGACCGCGCCGACCGGCGTGAAGCCGGTCGGGAGCGGGGCCGACGGCATCCCCTCCGGGTTCGCCCGCACCGAGCAGGGCGCCCAGAGCGCCGCCGCGAACTACGCGGTGGCGCTTGGCGGCGACGGCATGTACGACGCCGACCGCAGAGCGCGGATCGTCGACGCCGTCTACTCCCCAAAGGTCGCTGCCAAGCGCCGCGACGACATCAACGAGGTGTACAGCGACAGTGGCTTCCTCGGCCGCATCGGACTCACTCAGGACGGAAGCGCACCCCGTGGCATGACCTTCGTCTCACGGGTCTCGCCAGTAGGGACCAACGCGCTGGAGTTCAACGGCCGGAACGCCAAGGTCGAGGTCTGGTACTCGACCCTGTTCGGCCTGGCCGGTAAGGATTCCGAGAATCCCGTGACCGAGGCCTGGTACACCAACACCTTCGACCTCGAATGGGTCGACGGAGACTGGAAGATCGTCGACTTCAAGCAGGTGGACGGCCCGGCACCCGTCGGCCGTGATCAACGGGCCTCGTCAGCCGATGAGATGGCCGACGCGGTAGAGAGGTTCGGAGGGTTCACCTATGCCAGGTAACCGCCATCGCGTCCTCACTCTCACGGCTGGGGTGGCAGCGGTCCCCGCGCTTCTGCTCGGCGCGGCGACAAACGCCGCCGCCGATCCGGACCCGGATCCGGAGGAAAGCGCGTCCCCCTCCCCGTCACCAAGCCCGGAGAGCAGTGACGACCCCTGTGGTCTGGTCCGCGGCCCCGCGCGCGAGTACTGCGAGAACGGCGAGTCCTCCTCTGGCGGCGGTGGCGGTGGGGGGTCGCAGCGTCTGGAGACGCTGGACCCCTTGTCCTCCTTGGCGAAGGGGTGTGCGGAGGCCGCCGCGTGGACGGTGGACAAGCTGTCGGAGGCGGTGTCGGCGACGGCCGACGTGGACTTCACGAACGCGGCGTTCCTCCGCCAGTACGCCGTGGTCTTCGCCGCTTCCACGATCCTGACGCTCGTCCTGTGGCTGCTGGCGGTGGCGAAGCGGGCGATCCGCGGCGTCCCGTTGACGACCGCGTTGTCGGAGGCGATCGGCTTCCTGTGGCTGGTGGTCCTGGCGTCCGCGTTCACGCCGCTGATCCTGTACACGCTCGTGTCGGCCGCCGACGCGGTGACGGACGTGATCGCGGCGGGTACCGGTTCCCAGACGGACAAGTTCTTCGGGTCGTTCTCCGAGGCGTTGGCCAAGGGTGAGGACATCGGCGGCGGGCCGATCATGCTGATCGTCGTGTCGCTGGTGTCGGTGCTGGCGGCCGGGGTGCTGTGGCTGGAGTTGGTGATCAGGGCGGCGCTGCTGTACGTGGGGGCGCTGCTCGGTGTGGTCGTCTACTCGGGCCTGGTGGACAAGAACCTGTGGTCGCATGTGCGCCGGTGGGCCGGGATCATGATCGCGGTGATCCTCGTGAAGCCGGTCATCGTGATCGTGCTGGGTCTGGCGGGGGCGCTGGCCACGGGTGGTGACGGGCCCACCGCTCTCTCGGCGATCGTCTCCGGGCTGGCGATCATCATCCTCGCCATCTTCGCCTCCGCGATGATCTACCGCTTCGTGCCGGGTTTCGGGGACGAGATCGTCAAGCACCGCAACGCGTCCGCCGACCCGGCCTCCCGTAAGGCGGTCGCGGCGGTGTCGACGCCGGCGGCGATGCTGCGGCAGGGCATCAGCACCCACTCGGCCCGCGGTGGCGGGGTGCCGCCGCAGAGCCAGCCGGCGCAGCCGAAGCAGCCCAACCCCGTCTCCGGCGGTGTGGCCGCGCACGGCGGCCGTGGCGGCGCGGCTGCTCCGCCGCGTCAGTCGCCGGGTCCGCGTACCGGTAACAGCAGCAACTCCGGAGGTGATCGGTGACGACTCCCCACCTCGTCGCCCCCCGCCGTACCTACACGATCGGGCGAGCGCGTCCGAACGCCGTCATCGGCAGGAACCGGGAGACCGGCGAGATCGCGTTGATCGTCGTCGGGGCGTTCCTCGGGATGATGAGCGGTCTGCTGGTGCCGGTGCTGTCGGCGCGGATCGTGTTGCTGGTCGGGTTTCCGATGCTGGCGCTGGCCGCGGTGTACGTCCCGTACGGCGGGCGGACGTTCTACCGCTGGTTCGAGATCAAACGTTCCTACCGCCGGCTGCTGCGGAAGGGAGACGCTGTGTACCGTTCGGACGCGGCGGAGGCGGGTATCAGCCTGGACGGCCGGGAGGTGGAGATCGGCCCGCCGCCCGGGGTGGGCCGGATCACCTGGATGTCGGCGCCGTTCGGCCCGGACGAGGTGGCGGTGCTGCTGCACGCCGACCGCCGCACGGTGACGGCGGCGATCGAGATCGAGGGGCCTGGCGTAGGTCTGCGGGACAGCGAGGACCAGGAGGCGCTGGTCGACCGCTTCGGCACGCTGCTCAAGCACGTGGCGAACGGCGACGGCTACGTCACCCGGCTGCAGATGCTGGCCCGCACCCTGCCCGCCGACCCGGACGCGCACGCCAAGGACGTGGCGCAGCGCGGCGACCAGCGGGCGCCCGACTGGCTGCAGGACTCCTACGAGCAGCTGCAGTCGATGGTGTCGACCTCCAGCGAGCAGCACCGCGCCTACCTGGTCGCCTGCATGCAGTACGGCCGTGAGCTGGCGGCGGAGGCGGCGACGATCGCGAAGGCCGGCCGCAGCACACGTGGCAGGAAGCTGTCGAAGGACGAGGGCCTCGCGTTGATCATGACGCGGGAGCTGACGGACATCTGCGCCCGGCTGGCGGAGGCCGACATCAGGGTGCGGCAGCCGCTGGGCCAGGCCCGGCTCTCCTCCCTCATCCATTCGATGTACGACCCCGACCACCCCATCGACCACATCCAGGCGATGACCAGGCGCAACGCCTGGCCGGCCGAACTGGACGCCACCGAGCCGACGTTCCTCCAGGCGAAGACCCGCGAGTCGTCGACCCGCGAACCGTGGTGCCACTCGACGGCCTGGGTGAAGGAGTGGCCGATGACCCCCGTCGGGGTGAACTTCCTCGCTCCGCTCCTCGTGCACACCCCGGACGTGATCCGGACGGTCGCGGTGTGCATGGACCTCGAACCCACCGAGGTCGCCATCGAGCGGATGCTGACGGAGAAGACCAACGACGAGGCCGAGGCGAGCCGCCAGGCGAAGATGAACCGGACGATCGACCCCCGGGACATCGCCGCCCACGGACGCGTCGACCAGCGCGGCGAGGACCTCGCCAGCGGCGCGGCGGGCGTCAACCTCGTCGGCTACCTCACCGTGTCGTCCCGCAACCCGGACGACCTGGCCCGCGACAAGCGGACCATCCGGGCCGCCGCCGGCAAGAGCTTCCTGAAGCTGGAGTGGTGCGACCGCGAACACCACCGCGCGTTTGTCAACACCCTGCCGTTCGCCACCGGAATCCGACGCTGAGGAGGCGAGCAGCGCATGGCCAGGCTTGATCCGCTGTCACTGATCACCGAGGCGTTCACCAGCTTCCTGTTCGGCCGCGCCGAGACGACCAGAGCGCCCGTGCGGACCTCCACCGGGCAGGCCCAGGCCGTGTACCTGCCCACGGCCGCGCCCGGCCTCGGCGACTCCGGCGTGATCATCGGCCGCGAGGTGTACAGCGGCAAGGGGTACATCTACGACCCGTTCCAGCTGTACGGGCAGCAACTCCCCGCCCCGCACTGGCTGGTGCTCGGCGAGTCCGGCAACGGCAAGTCGGCCCTGGAGAAGACGTACGTCCTGCGCCAACTCCGCTTCCGCGACCGCCAGGTGGTGGTGCTCGACGCGCAGGGCGAGGACGGCGTCGGCGAGTGGAACCTGATCGCGGAGGAACTGGGCATCACGCCCGTCCGCCTCGACCCGACCGCCGCGCTCGACCAGGGCATCCGCCTCAACCCGCTGGACCCGTCCATCACCACCACCGGCCAACTCGCCCTGCTCCGCACGATAATCGAGGTCGCCCTCGGCCACGGCCTCGACGAACGGGCCGGCTTCGCGCTCAAGGTCGCGCACTCCTACGTCAACTCCACGGTCGTCGGCCGCCAACCCGTTCTCACCGACATCGTCGAACAACTCCGCCACCCGGAACCGGACTCGGCGCTCGCGATGAACGTCGACCTGGAGGACGTCCGCTCCTGGGGCCTGGACGTCGCCCTCGTCCTCGACCGGCTCGTCGACGGCGACCTGCGCGGCATGTTCGACGGCCCCACCACCGTCGGCATCGACCTCGACGCGCCGCTCACCGTCTTCGACCTCTCCCACATCGACCGCAACTCCATCGCCATGCCCATCCTGATGGCGATCGTCGGCGTGTGGCTGGAACACACCTGGATCAGGCCCGACCGGAAGAAGCGCATCTTCCTGGTGGAGGAGGCCTGGCACATCATCAACAGCCCCTTCGTGGCGCAGCTCTTCCAGCGGCTGCTCAAGTTCGGCCGACGCCTCGGACTCTCCTTCGTCGCGGTGGTGCACCACCTGTCCGACGTCGTCGACGGCGCGGCCGCCAAGGAGGCCGCCGCGATCCTCAAGATGGCCTCCACCCGCACCATCTACGCCCAGAAGGCGGACGAGGCACGCGCCACCGGCCAGGTGCTCGGCCTCCCCCGCTGGGCCGTCGAGATCATCCCCACACTCACCCCCGGCATCGCCGTGTGGGACGTCAACGGAAACGTTCAGGTGGTCAAGCACCTCGTCACGGAGGCGGAACGCCCCCTCGTCTTCACCGACCGCGCCATGACCGAGTCGTCGACGTCCACCCCGCCGACGGCCACCGCGGCGGACGGCCGGACACCGGCCACCACCCTCGACGCCATCGACGAGGCCTACGAGCGGGAGACGGAGTCCCGGGCACTCTCCTTCGACAAGCACGCGACGGCGGACGAAACGGTGGCATGACATGCCGAGTCACCACAACGTCACCACCACCGGCCCGGTCGGCGGCAGCGGTGACCCCGGAAGCGGCAGAGCGGGCGGCATCCCGGACGGGCTGCTGCTGACGTTGCTGGGCGTGCTGCTCTCGTCGACCGTGCTGGTGTGGTCCGCGGCCGGCCTGTCCGCGCTGCTGGCCACCGGAAGCTGGCCGGACGGCGTCAGCATCGGACGCAGCGCACTCGCCGTCCGCGCGCTGATCGGCGACCCGGCCGACCCGGCCGCCGCCTGGCCGGCCAGCGACGCCGCCGCGATGGCCCGCCCCGGGCTCTTCTGGGGCGTGTTCATCGGCCAGTTGATGGTGCTGTTCACGCTGGCGCTCTTTGTGATGAGCGCGGTGGCCCGCCGCCGCGCCCGCCGCGAGGCCCGCCGCCGAGGCGTCACACAGCCGCCGGCACCCCGGACGCCAACCCCCGGGCAGGAGACGGCCGACCTCCTGACGTCGGGCACGTCCTCGCCTGCTTCGGCGGCTCCTGGTTCCGCGCCTCCGCCCCGTCCAGCTCCGGAGAGCGAGGCGCCCACGCCCGGGACGCAGGCGGAGAAGAGTGACGGCGCCGCCACCGCACTTCATCCCCAGCCTGTGGAAACCCCGCCCCGGCGAACAGTCCCCGAGCCCGCACCTCCCGCGACAACCGGCCAACCCGTCACGCCCGTATCGCCCGTCACGCCCGTCGTGTCCGCCTCGCCGCCCCTCCCCGGCCGGCCGACTCCCGGGGCTCTGCTCCTGCGCGCCGACAACGACCCCCGCGACGCCGTCCACGCGGCCGAAGGCCCCCTCGTCGTCGTCACCTCCGACCCCGCCCTCTGGCTGGACACCGTCGGCGCCCGCGAGAAGCTGGGCCCCACCCACCTCTACGACCCCTGTCTCTTATACACAACT